>JBDNIL010000233.1:0-4263 GCA_041688355.1 Verrucomicrobiales bacterium
CCGTGGCAGGAGACGCAGCGGGTCGCGAGGAGGGGACGTATCTCTGACTCGAAGAGCGCCTCCCCGTCTTTCGCGATCACCACGGTCGAAAAGCCGAGGCTCGCCGCCCACGCGAGGGGCCAGACCCACGATCGGGTCAGCCGGCAGGGCGAAGGTCTGTTTCCGTCAACATTCATGCGTTGGCCGCAGGCCCGAGCCGACGGTCAAGTCCGAGGATACGGGGCCGCCGCTCTCCGGACCAGCCCCGTGATCGCCGTAAACGAGCCAGAGATCCCCCCGCCGCAGTCCCACCTCCTCCTGTTGCCCCCACTTTTCGGAGACAAATCCTTTGCCCCAACCCCGGCTTTCTCTAAAGTGACAGGCTCACCTCTGCCCGCCTGCCCGCCCGATGCCGACCGACCCCTTCATCCACCTTCATTTGCACACCGAATACTCCCTCCTCGACGGAGCCGTGCGGATCAAGGAACTGATGAAAAAGGCCGAGCGCTGCAAGATGCCGGCGGTCGCGATGACGGATCACGGGAACATTTTCGGGGCGATCGATTTCTACCAGCAGGCGAAAAAGGCGGGGATCAAACCCATCATCGGCTGCGAGGCCTACCTCACCCCTCCCGGAGTGGCTCTCTCGGACAAAAAAGCCGAGCCCATCGCCGTCGGGAGCAAGGCAAAACGGAAGCGTAACTCCCACATCACCCTGCTCGCCTCGACGAACGAGGGCTACGCGAACCTCATGAAGCTGACCAGTCTCGGTCACCTCGAGGGCATGTATTACAAACCCCGGATCGACAAAGAAGCGCTCGCAGCGCACTCCGCCGGGCTCATCTGTCTGAGCGGCTGCATCAATGGCGAGGTCAACCAGTTCATCCAGAACGAGGACCTCGACAGCGCGCGCAGGAGCCTCGGGGAATTCGTCGATATCTTCGGCAAAGACCGATTTTTCCTCGAAGTCCACGACCACGGCTTCACCGAGCAGGCCACCTGCACCCGGCAGATGCGGGAGTTCGGCCGGGAGTTCGGGCTCGGCCTCGTCGCCGCGAATGACGTCCACTTTCTCAATCAGGCCGACCACGACGCCCACGACGTCATGATCTGCATCGGGACCGGCTCCCTCCTTATGGATGAGAATCGGATGAAGTACTCCCCCGAGGTCTACTTCAAAACCACCAACGAAATGGTGAAGCTCTTCAAAGAGCTCCCCGACGCGATCGCCAACACCCTGCGTATCGCCGAGATGTGCAACGTAGAGATCCACCTCGACTCGACCAGCTCGGAAAAGTACCCGCAGTTCGAATCGCCCGACGGCAGCCCGCGCGAGGCCTACTTCCGCAAAGTCTGCCTCGAGGGCCTCTCCTGGCGCTACGGCGAGAGAGCCGGGACCGACGAGGCGCTCCGCACCCGTCTCGACTACGAGATCGGCGTAATGGAGAAAATGGGCTTCGTCTCCTACTTCCTCATCACCTGGGATTTCGTGAAATGGGCAAAGGACAACGGCATCCCGGTCGGTCCGGGGCGGGGCTCGGCGGCGGGATCGATCGTCGCCTACGTGCTCGGCATCACCGACCTTTGTCCGCTGCGTTTCGGGCTCATTTTCGAACGATTCCTCAACCCCGAGCGGGTCTCCCCGCCCGATATCGACATCGACTTTTGCCAGACGCGCCGGCCTGAAGTGATCGACTACGTCCGTCAAAAATATGGCGAGCGGGCCGTCTCGCACATCGTCACCTTCGGCACCCTCGGGGCGAAGAGCGTGGTCCGCGACGTCGGCCGCGTCATGGGTCTGAGCTACAGCGAGGGAGACCGCGTCGCGAAGATGATCCCGACCGAGCTCAACATCACCCTCGCCGATGCGAAAAAGAAAAACCCCGAGCTGCGCGACGAGATCGAGAACAATCCCAGCATCGCCGAGATGTGGCGCTATTCGATCTTTCTCGAGGGCCTCACCCGCGGCACCGGCATCCATGCGGCGGGCATCGTTATCGGGGACAAAGATTTAACGAACTACATCCCGCTCACCCGAGGAAAAGAGGGCGAAGTCGTGACCCAGTTCGCGATGAGTCCGCTCACCGATCTCGGCATGCTTAAGATGGACTTCCTCGGTCTCAAGACCCTGACGGTGATCCAGGACGCCGTCGAACTCATCCAACTGCACACGCCCGACTACGTCCTCGACAACGAGAGCTTCGACGACAAGGCCACTTTTGAGCTGCTCAACCGGGGAGAGACGACCGCCGTGTTCCAGTTGGAGTCCGGTGGCATGATGAACCTCTGTCGCCAGTTCGACGTGACGCGGATCGAGGACATCATCGCGCTCATCGCACTCTACCGGCCGGGGCCGATGGACCTCATTCCCGACTTCATCGAGCGGAAAAAGGGGAAGAAAAAAGTCCAGTACCTCCACCCCCTCCTCGAAGAGGCGAGCGAGGAGACCTACGGCATTCTCATCTATCAGGAGCAAGTCCAGCGCGCCGCCAATCTCCTCGCCGGCTACTCCCTCGGCGAGGCTGACCTTCTTCGCCGCGCCATGGGGAAAAAGGATCTCTCGAAGATGATCCAGCAGCGGAAAAACTTCGTCGATGGCTGCAAGTCGGTCAACAACATCCCCGAAAAGCAGGCCAACGATATCTTCGATTTGCTCGAAAAATTCGCCGGCTACGGCTTCAACAAATCGCACTCCGCCGCCTACGGGCTCATCAGTTACCAGACCGCCTACCTCAAGGCCAACTACCCGGTCGAGTTCATGGCCGCGGTCTTGAGCAACGAGATCAACAACACCGAAAAGATCTCCACTTTTGTCGCCGAGTGTCAGCGCATGGGCATCGACATCCTCGCGCCCGACGTGGACCGCTCCATGCTGAAGTTCGTCCCCGAAGTCCAGGCATCGGGAAAAAAAGCGATCCGTTTCGGCCTCGCCGCGATCAAGAACGTCGGCCAGGCGGCCATGGCCCTCGTCGTGCGCGAGCGCAAGACGAACGGAGGGTTCAAGTCTCTCGAGGACTTCGCCGGCCGCCTCGACAGCAAGTCAGTGAACCGCAAGATCCTCGAAAACCTCATCAAGGCCGGGGCCTTCGACTTCACCCTCGAGCGCCGCGACGAGATGTTCTCCCGGGTCGGCCAGGTCATCGCCGGCTCGAGCGCCGCGCAGAAGGACCGCGCCACCGGCCAGGCCTCGCTCTTCGACATGAACGAGCTCATGGCCGCCGCCGCCGTGCCAGATGTCATCGAGGAAGACCGCGTCGTCTGGAATCAGCGCGAGTATCTCGCCCACGAAAAAGAGCTGCTCGGCTTCTACGTCACCGGCCATCCTCTCGATGAGTATCGAGGAGTCATCGAGAAAGGGAAATTCTCCACCGTCGCCGATCTCCAGCAGATGAAACCGGGGAAAAAGGCCGAGCGTTTTGCCGGTATCATCGGGGAAGTGACGGTGAAATACACGAAGCGCGAGAGCAAGCCCTTCGCCATTCTCATCTTTGAAGACTTCACCGGGATCACCGAAGTGATGGTCTGGAACGAGACCTACCAGAAGGCCAATCCGCTCCTCGTCAAAGGCAGCGTCATCGAGATCAAAGCCAAGATCGAGCAGGACACCCGCTCCGAGATGAACCGCCTCACCGCCGAGGAGATCAAGGCGATCGAATACGATCCCAATGCCGTCCTCCGCTCTGTCACCCCGCCGCAGAGAGGTCAATCAACTGGGTCAGGTCAGGCACTCAACCCTGTCGGGTCGAACCCTGTCGGGTCGACAAACGGGAACGGACGCAGCGGCCACCACGACGCTCCGCCTTTCGCCACGCCCGTGCTGGTGCGTCTTGATGCGGTGCGCGATACCGTCTCGGTCCTCGCGACCCTGCATACCGCCGCGATGGATTTCCCCGGCGACCGCCCGCTCCATCTCCAGGTCCGCCGCGCCAACGGCCAGTGGGTCACTCTGGAGGCCGGTCACCGCTACCGCGTCTCGGATGAGTTTTTGGAAGCCGAGGGGATTGATGCGTGGCTGGTGGGGGAGGGGTGACGCCTTTTTCATTTCTCCTGAAGATGAGTAACAAAAAGTTCAGCATTAACCCACTTCATCCTAGGCAAAAGCGACCAAACGCCAATCGACAAATAATCCGACTTGCCGTAGAGTTTCAGGCATGACCACGATTTCTATGGAACTGCCCGATGCCTTGGCTGACGCACTGAAAGCAGCCGAGGCGGAGACTGGAGCAGACGGGCGCGATCTGGCCATGGCGGCGCTGCGCGTGTTCCTCGGTGAGCGCCGCTTCA
>JBDNIL010000234.1:0-2297 GCA_041688355.1 Verrucomicrobiales bacterium
GAGAACCGGTGATCCATCCTCGTTCTTTCGGTAGGCGAGCCAGTTCCCGGTCGGATCGTAGGTGAAATCATCCTCCTCGCCGGGGATGCCTCCGATGGCCGTGCGGTTGGTGTTTAGCGTGCCGACGGCATCGCGGATCACCTGCGACAACCCGTCGTAGACGTAGGCCTCGTCCTGCCCGCTTGTAGCGACGAGGTTCTTCTTCCAAGTCCGGTTCGACCCCTCGTCGAAACCCCATTTCCACGCGTCGATGGGGGTGGCGGTCGCGGTGCGCTGCCAGCGCATTTGCTGCACCCGATTAAATCGGTCGAAGCCGTCGTAGGGGGCGCCGGAATCGCCCTCCGACCCGCCGCCGGGTCGGATCAT
Organism: Verrucomicrobiales bacterium; assembly: GCA_041688355.1. Classification (GTDB taxonomy): domain Bacteria; phylum Verrucomicrobiota; class Verrucomicrobiia; order Verrucomicrobiales; family DEV007; genus Arctic95D-9. The sequence continues at coordinate 367 of JBDNIL010000234.1, forward strand.
GCTCATCTCCACGCCAGGCTGCGGATAAGCGATCGTCACGAAACCACCGAGTCCGACGCGGGTGTAGTCCACCTTGTCGCCCGCCTCTCCCTCGATGCCGACGGTCTTCACGAGGCCGAAGGCGTCCTCAATGCTGCCGCCCGCCCCGTAGCTGAGGTTGACCACCCGGCCGTCTGGGTAGGTGATCGCGGTGCGTCTGCCGGTGTTGCTCATGGAGTGGGGCTTTTCGGTGAAAGTGGGGAGTTGTCCGAGGTCAGTCGCCTCCGCCGAACCACAAAAGATCCGGTGCGGGAGATCCAGCGAATCTGGCGGGGGTCTGAGAAAGGGCGCGGCGTTTGATTTTCATGGCGGTGAGGGCGTCTTGACGAACCTTCGGGTGGGAGATCGCTGCCGACCATCCGAAACGGCCCGCGAAATCCACTTCCTAGGGGCGGGAAGGGTAGGGTGAAATTGGTTAAGCTGTAACTCCTGATGACTCCCTTCTTCTCATTTCAACTTCAATGTTGTCGGCATAAGCTTCAGGACGGTAGGCCAATCAGATCGATCAAAACAATATTTGTTTATCTCCAAAGACTCGAGAGAACGCATCGACAGTAGGCTAGCAAGAGATTCGATTGAAATCTTTGCGATTGGATCTTCACCTCCACCAAGAATCCGTATGCTCTTGATGCTTGCCGATGGTGTTAAGCGATCGATGGAGTCGTCGGTAAGATACGATGTCTGATAGAAAGCTCTGCGGTCGGGCGAAAGATTTAGGAAGCACGCCTTAAACAACTCAAGTCCCTCAAGGGTTTTGATATTTGCTATATGCTCCAAGAGTTCTTCGTCAGGGTTGTAGATGGAAACAAAAAGATACTTCAGATTGCGAAATCCCGGAAAGAGCTTAGCTGCGTCTGGAGTTAGAAATACCCCCTCATCAACGCCGCCTATTTCAAATGCCTCAATGTTTTCACAAAGGGAGAAAAACTGGACAATACGCTCCGTAACTTCACCTCCTAATATAGCGACTAGTTTTAGTTTTCCCGAATCAAAGAAATCATTAGGATTATTTTTCCATTGTGATTGTGAGATGAAACTTACATCGTCGTGCTGAAATACGATAATTTCACCGCACTTCGATAATCCACCTTTTTCTAAATATAGCTTAAGCGAATCTTCTCGACCATGCCCCGACTCCACTCCTTCTTCGCATTGAGCATCCATCAACGGAAGGAGAGAAACAGTTATAAGTATTAAATGAAAATTCTTCATTCACATAGTGAACCCCTAAGGAGTTTTATTGGTATCCATTGGGTGAAGCGAGAGTCGTCGTCGTTGGGGTCAAAGTACCAGCCTTCCGTCGCCGACCATCGTTTTTGCCGCCTTTTCGCAAGGATGCATTCCCATTGGATATACATGGCGCATTCCTTCTTGTCGCAGCAATATCCTTCAGGGACACATAATCCTGCGTATTTTAACGTCACTATTTCGCCTACGTTGCACGCACCACCAATCCCGGCAGGGCCCGAGGGTCGAGCCCTGTTATTCTTTTTAGTAGGAGACTGATGTGCTACCTTTTCCCCGCAATTGCACTGATGCGGTCCCGTGCTATCTTCCGGATACTCTGAGTGCGGCACAACCTCCCCAAAACTATCGGGAAGGCCTGGTTGTCCAGGCTCCTGCTGCAAACCAAGATAATCTAAGGCATTCACTGCATTGTTCGCTAATAAAACATACAAATTCACACCCCCATCCTCTCCAATCGGATCCCGATTGATCCACCTTCCGAGATCCGGCACATAATACCTGTAGCCGTAGTTGTACCACCCCGTCTCCGCATCCCGGAACTGTCCCTGGAACCCGAAGCCCCAATCGTAGAGCGAGCTGGTCCGCGAGGTGAAGTCCGCTGCCATGACCCGCCTCGGGCCGAAGGCCGCGTAGGCGTAGCGCTC
>JBDNIL010000235.1:0-10661 GCA_041688355.1 Verrucomicrobiales bacterium
ATAAGGCTTTCAGACGGTTGAAAGGCTTGGTGCGGGTACGGAGAATCGAACTCCGGTCTCAAGCTTGGGAAGCTCGCGTCCTACCATTGAACGACACCCGCTTTGGTTTCTGGGAACACGGTTAGACTGCCCCTTTTTGAAAGGGGAATCAAGAGGAAGTCTTTCAAGCTTCGGCGATTTCTTAAGGCTGTTTTCACGCGGGGCTGGACGCCCTACTCCCGTTGCTGTGCAGCAACCTCAGGCCGCAGACGTGGCGGGAGGTTCTGGGGAGGCAATGCGAACTGACGGATTGCCCCGTGTTTATCCCCACGGATTCCGGGCGACCAATGAGTGATTCCCGAACGCCTCAACGGGTCGTCTCGGTCGTCTTTTTCTCTTCCGTGGTTGTCGAAGCGGGAGGAGTTACGATGATCGTCTTTTCCTCTTTGGCGGGAGGAGTTACGATGATCGTCTTTTCCTCTTTGGCGGGCGGGTTAACAATTGTCGTGTTCTTCTCGATCACTTCTGTCGGTGGTGCTGAGGTGTTGATGTCGCAGGAGGCAAGTGCAAATAAGGCGGCTCCTGCAGCGAAAAGGGGAATTTTTTTCATGGCCGTAAACCTACGGGAGGGGAGCGGGCTTCACTATGGGGTGTAACCCTACCGGCCGGAGTGAGGGTTGTGGAGACTTTTGGTTTGGGAGCCACGATCATCGCCCGAGCGGACGTGTCTAAAAATGAAAGCCAACTTGTCGGGTTAAGTGGCTGCGCCATTTGTGCGGAAAGCTTCGCTTTGCGAAGATCTGGTGAACCGCATCGCGGTCATTAGCACGCGAACCGAGTCGGTTTGGGAACCGCGTTCCTCGTCCGAATGGAAATCCTATTTAAAATGAAAGCCAACTGTCGGACTCGAACCGACGACCGGCTGATTACAAATCAGCTGCTCTACCAACTGAGCTAAGTTGGCCCGTAGGGGCCGAAAACGGCGGAAGCGAAATGTATCCACGCAGGGGCCTGCTGCAAGGAGGGGTTTGGATTTTCTTTGGCACCCGGCAAACGCCTGGTTGGCTCACTTTTCGCGGAATGGGAGCCCGGTGATGATGCGGGCGCCGCGACGGTAGCGGACGTAGGCGTAGAACCACTGCACGAGCACGGCGAGGCGGTTGCGGAAGCCGACGAGGAAGAAGAGGTGAATGAAGAGCCACATGAGCCAGGCGATGAAGCCGTCGAATTTCATTCCCATGCTCTCGGCGACGGCGTGGCTGCGTCCGATCGTGGCCATGCTGCCTTTGTCGAAATAGCGGAACTGGGGCCGGACGTCGTAGTCTTTGCCGCGCTTTCCGCCGATCTCTTCGAGGATGACTTTGGCGGCGTGGTGCCCCATCTGGATGGCGGCGGGCGAGACCCCGGGGACGAGGCGGCCGCCCTGGTCGATGCAGTGGGCGAGGTCGCCGGCGACGAAGGCTTCGGGATGTCCGGGGAGGCTGAGGTCGGTCTCGACGAGGAGGCGTCCGGCCCGGTCGGTCTCGACCCCGAGGGTGCGACTGATGGCGGGGGCCTCGACGCCGGCGGCCCAGAGGATGTTGGCGGCGAGAATGGTTTCGTCCTGGAGAACGACTTCGCCGGCCCTGAGTTCGATGACTTGCTTACCGAGTTTTACGGTGACGCCCATGCTCTCGAGGGTCTTGCGGGTGTATTCCGAGAGGGTGGGATCGTACATGGTGAGGAGCCGGTCCAGTCCCTCGATGAGGTAGATCTTGGCCTCGCTGGTGTTGATGTTTTTGAAATCGCGCTGCAGGACGTGGCGGGCGAGTTCGGCGAAGGTGCCGGCGAGCTCTACGCCAGTGGGGCCGCCGCCGATGACGGCGATGGTCATGAGCCGTTCCCTCTCCGCCGGATCGGTGCAGGCCTCGGCATGCTCGAAGGCGAGGAGAATATCACGACGGATCGAGGTGGCGTCGTCGAGCGTCTTGAGCCCGCGGGCGTGCTGCTCCCACTCCTTATGGCCGAAATAGCCGGTCTTGACCCCCATGGCGATGACGAGGTAGTCGTAGGGAATTTCGCGTTCGCGGGTGATGACCTGTTTTCCGGCAAGATCGATCGCGGTGACTTCGTCCATGAGGGTCTCGACGTTGTCCTGACTGAAAAAGATGCTGCGAATGGGATGGGCGATCTCGGGAGCGGCGAGGCCGGCCGAGGCGACCTGGTAGAGGAGCGGCTGGAATAAATGGTGATTTTGTCGATCAATGATGAGGACCTCGACGGGTTTGTTTTTGAAGGCTTTGGCGCATTCGATCCCGGCGAAGCCGCCGCCGAGGATCACGACTCTTGGATTTTTCATGAAAAGGTATGGGTCAGGGAGAAAAGAAATACGGAGGGAGGACCGGCAATGCCGGCAGGGGCGAGGGGGCGGGGATCCATCAAGATCGACCCGACGACGAGGCCCGAGCTATCCTTCCGACTTCTACCCGGGGCCGGGAGCGTTCGCGGAATGACTGGGGAGGAGGACCATGCATTACTGGATAAATTACGACCAGTTGCGCAGATTTTCTACTAGGGCTTTTCAGAAAAAGAGTAATCGACTACAGTGTGCCCATGCCCCCCTGCTATTCTTTTGTGATTGCACTCTCTGTCTTCCTCGCGGGAGCGACGCCGGTTTCAGCCCAGGAGCGTGAGCGAAAGGCACCCCCGGGCGATGCGGAGAAGGAAGAAGTCCCGGCGCCCGAGGTGAGCGTGCAGAAGGTGGGCGAGACCCTCTATCGCATCGGCGAGATCGAGTTCGACGCGAAGACGCGCGAGATCCGCTTCCCCGTGACGGTGAATATGAATGAAGGTGGACCGCTGGAGTACGTCCTCGTTCACGAAAGGGGAAAAGTCCACGAGTCCATTTTAACGACCTCGGTGTCGCCGCTCTCGCTCCAGGTGGCGATGAAGCTGCTGCGATACAAGGCGGGGCACGGGGATATCTTTGACCGGCTCCTCGCGCCGGAAGTGCTCGAAAAAGAGGGCGGGACCGAGGCAGACCGCGGGGACAGCATGATCTTTGCTTTCCAGGCCGAGGGCGCGGAAACGGCGATCCCGGTCTATGAGTTTGTGATCGACGGGGAGAGGGCCGAGGCGATGACGCCGGGCGGCTGGATTTATACCGGCTCGGTGGCGGAGGACGGCCTCTTCATGGCGGAGGTCGAGGGCTCCATCATCGCGATCTACCTCGACCATCTCGCCCTTTTCAACATGAGCCGTGAGGGCGCCGACATCGATGAACGCTGGGGTGCCCGCAGCTCGGCGATCCCCGAAATCGGGACAAAAGGCACGCTCACGATCCAAGCATTTGTCGAAAAGAACGTCACAAAAGAAAACTAAGCGGTCAATTCCACGGCTCTCGTCCCACCACAATCCATCTATGAAATCCCTTTTGATCTCCTCCCTCGTCGGTCTGGCTCTGGCCGGAATCCCATGCCATGTCTCCGCCCAGGATCGCATCAGCCCCGAGGCTGATGGCGACGTCTCGATGAAGCTTGAGATCCAGCGTGCCATCAACAAAGGGGTCGCCTTTCTCAAGAGTCAGCAGGATCCCGCCACGGGAGCATGGAGTGACGCCGGACTACCCGCGCTCTCGGCCCTCGCCATTTCCGCGATCCTCGGTGATCCGTCGCTCGATCCGGCAAAACCCCTCCCGGCGGAGACGACAAAGGGATACGAATATCTGCTCTCCAATGTGAAGGCCGACGGCGGGATCTACGGCAAAGGCCTTGCGACCTATAACACCTCGCTCTCGATCATGGCTCTGCTCCAGTCGGGGAACCCGGAACATCTCCCGGTGATCGCGAAGGCGCGCCGTCTCCTCATCAACCAGCAGCAGGACTACGATAAAAAGGGAGTGACGGATAATCTCTTCGACGGCGGGATCGGCTATGGGGGCAGCTATGCCCACTCGGATCTCTCGAACACGCACCTCGCTCTCGAGGCCTTGTATTATTCGAAAAAGGCCCTTGCTGACACCGGCCTGGACGAGAGCGCCGAGTTCGATCTCGATTGGGATGCGGCGATCGAGTTCGTGAGCATGACGCAAAACACCGAGGCCAGCGCGAAGAAGCTCGGCGATTGGGCTGCGGTGCGCGAAGAGGACAAGGGCGGCTTCATCTATTTCCCCGGCGACACGAAGTCCGAAGAGATCGTGCTGAAGACCGCCGATGGCGAGAAGACGGCGCTGCGCAGCTACGGGAGCATGAGTTACGCGGGGCTGCTCTCCTTCATCTACGCCGACCTCGACCGCGACGATCCGCGCATCGCGGCGGTGATGGACTGGCTCAGCAAAAATTACACTCTGGAGGAGAATCCCGGGATGGATGCGCAGGGCCTCTACTACTACTACCACACGATGTCGAAGGCCCTCGCGATCACCGGGACGAAGGTTCTCGTCGCCCCCGATGGGAAAAAGATCGACTGGAAAAAGGAACTCGCCCTCAAAGTCATGAGCACCCAGCAGACCAACGGCTCATGGATCAACGAAGGATCGAACCGCTGGATGGAGGGCGACCCGATCCTCGTCACCGCCTACTCGCTGCTCTCGCTGGAGCATGTTTATCGAAATTTGTGAGGGGCGGCAGCGCGGGACCGAGCAGGGGATGGTCACTGACCTGACAGGGTTCGTTTAACTCGCGAGGATTCTGAATTCGCTATTGCGCCGCAGGGCATCAATGTGCTTATGCTGTACGAATGAAACCCCGTCCCGCCGCCGTCCTCGCCGTGTTGATTTTCTGCCACCCACTCCTCGGCGGCGATCCCATCGCGCTCTGGCCCGCTCTTGCTCCCGGGGAGACGACCAAAAAGACGGGCGATGAAATGCCGCGGCGCGAGGCGGATAATCCTCCCATCACCCGGGTCGAGAACATCACCGCGCCCACGCTTGCGCTTTACCCGGCGCCGAAGGAAAAGGCGAACGGGGTCGGGGTGCTCATCCTGCCGGGCGGGGGATTCGGCCGCGTCGTGACCGATCTCGAGGGTTCGGAAGCGGCGACCTGGCTTAATGGTCTGGGGATCAGCGCCTATGTGCTGGGCTACCGCACCACGACGGGGGCGGATACGGAGATCAAGGTGGATCCCTGGCGGCGTCCTCTCCAGGATTCGCAACGGGCGATCCGGCATTTGCGGAGTCATGCGGCGGACTACGGGCTCGACCCGGCAAAGATCGGTCTGCTCGGCTTTTCGGCCGGAGGCCAGGTCGGGGCGATCCATCTCACGCAGGAGGAGGCCTCGTATGACGCGATCGACAAGATCGACGAAGCGAGTTTTCGGCCCGATTTTTCCCTGCTCGTCTATCCCTGGCGTGTTGCCGATGAGAAGACCGGTCAGCTCATGCCGCAGATCGTGCCTTCGGCAAAGATGCCTCCGGGATTCATCGTTCACACCGACGATGATGCGTCGTCCTCGCTGGGTTCAGCCCTGATTTATCTCGGGATGAAACAGCACAAAGTCTCCGGTGAGCTGCACGTCTATCAGAATGGCGGTCACGGCTACGGCACCCGGGCCCGGCCCGATTCGGTCATCGGGACGTGGACCGATCGCGCGACCGACTGGCTGCGCCTGCGCGGGCTGGCGGGGGATTAAATCTTGTCCAGTGCGACGAGGTCAGCTTCAAAATCCTCGTTGCCGTAGTGTAACTCGAGACTTACCGCCTCCATGCGGGCGAGGAAGTCCCGGATAGGAACCCCGGCGATTTCAGCGGCCCTTGAAAGGGTTGCAGTGTCGTGCCGATAAGCATTGACCGCTTCATCGAAGCGCATCTCTTTCATGCCCCGGCGGAGAAGGGAGCTAACGAGGGTGGAGCGTTCCGAGCCGCTTAGTTCGACTGAAGAATCCAACAGCGCGAGTTCGCCGGGTTCAAGGTCGATCGATATTGGGGTTGATGCCATGGAAGCAAGTTAACAAGTTGGGCGGGGGAATTCAAGACAGAGAGGTTCGGGCCACACACCCTACCCCCGCATCGCCTCGCGCCAGCGGGTGGGGGTTTGGCCGGTTTGCTGGCGGAACCAGCGGGCGAAGTAGTTCTGATCGTCCATCCCGATGGCGGAGGCGATCTCGCCGATGGTCCGGGTGGTGGTGCGGAGTAGTTTGCCGCCGTGCTCCAGTCTGGCCCGGTTGAGGATGGCTCCGACGGTCATGCCGCACTCTTCCTGCATCTGCCGGTTGAGGTGGTCGAGGGTGCGACCGAGCCGGGTGGCGATGAGACCGGGGGTGGCGCCGGTCAGCCCGTGGCGGGCGATGGCCTTTTCCACCGAGACGCGGACAGGCCCCTGCGCCCTGCCGGGCTCGTTGTCTTCGACGGCGCTCTGGATGCGGGCGAGAATTTGCAAGATCAGAGCGGCGCTTTGGATCGAAAAGTCGTCGGGCTTGAGATGGCTTTCGTGCAACTCGACGAGGAGCCGCTCGATGAGAGCAAGGTCGCGGGAGCTCACGACACTCTCCTCACGCCATGTCACCGCCTCGACCGTGTCGAAATCAATCGCGAGACAGATCGGCCGAACGGCGCGTGTTTTTTCAAAACGATGCGCCCGCCCCGGCGGGATCATGAGAACGCTCCCGCGCTCCACCGGAACGGCGACCTCGCCGAGGTGCTGCGTGCCGCTCCCGCGCAGGTAAAGGAGGATCTGGCAGTAGCGATGGACGTGTTCGCTGAGTCGCTCGACTCGCGGCATGTGTCGGTTCAGAGCAATACGGCGAATGCGGAATCCCGACCAGCGGATCTGGAGATTCTCGAGGAGGATGGGGCTGAATTCTTTTGGCATGACAAAACCAGCATCGTTTTTGTGCTAATGAAGGCGTTTCTATTCTCACCCGAAAACGCGGATCGCGCTACACTCATCTTTGTCATGATCAGTCATCCCTCTGAACTCACCCCCTCCACGACCTGGGAGGAAACCGTCTGGGCGCACACTCCCGAGGAAGCGCTCGTCGATCACACCGCCCATCCCCGGCTCTGCGTCGCGACGCTGCTGCCTTTTCTGAATGGTCAGCCCGATTGGGAGGGTTTTGAAAACAGCGTCCGCTGGATGCTCACCTGCGCCGAGGCTGCCGGGGTCGAGATCGCCTTTGTCCTCAACGCCGACACCGGCTACATCTTCAACCTCAGTGAGGAACTCTACGCTGAAGTGATCCGCCGCTTCCGCGCCGCTTTTCCGGAACCGAAGATCATCTGCGGGACGACTGCAGTGGGCGTGCAGGGAGACACTTTCCGGCCCGAGTGGTATCGTCCCCATCTCGAGATCGCGCAGAGTTTCGATAATGTCGAGGTGATGATCATGACCTCGCGTCTCCTCAACGAGCTCGAGACGGAGAAGCGCCGGGACGCCTATTTCGACATCGCGGAGATGATCACCGTGCCCGCGATCGTCCACGCCCTCGAGCCCGCCTTTGTTCCCTGGGCTTCGCCCTACAGCCCGTGGTTGCTGCACGAGCTGGCGCAGCACGAGAAATTTGTCGGAGGAAAAATCTCGACTCTAGATGAGCCGCATTTCCTTTACTGGGCCGCGATGTGCCGGGACCTCGGGCTAAATTTCGCCCCTCACAGTGGCGACGATTTCGGGATCGCCTCGGCCATCAGGATGGGACTGCCGCTCCTCATCGGGGCTGGCGTCTCGGCCTGTCCGCTCATCTGTACGGCGAAGAAAATGTGGACCAGCGCGCCGCTCGACACGCGGGTCTACAAACTCTTCGAAGCCTTCCAATCGCTCGAGGACGCCGTCTTCCGGCTCGATGCGAAGGGCAGTGCGGCCGCCTACAAACACAGCACCGCGCACGTGTTGAAGCTGCTCGGGCTGATCGCTTCGTCCGAGATTCATCCCGAATGCGCTGATCGTCGACCGGACGATGAGGCCGACCGCATGCGCGAGGCTCTCGTGCGGCCCCTGCGTATTGCCGAGCGGCTCGGGATCGCAAATTTCACGCTGGCCTGATTCGCTACTCCCTTGCTGCGGCATTCCTCCGCTCCCCGGGGATTAAGATTAAAGATTAAGAATAAGATTAAGAAGCAGCTCCACCTCCCGCGTTCTCCACCCTATGTCCTTCCCCCGCCTCTGTATCCACACGATCACGACAAAGCCGTGGCCTATCGAGGTGGCGATGGACAAGTATGCCGCCGCCGGAGTCGCGGGCATCACGGTGTGGCGTCAGGCTCTCGAGGGGCGGGACATTTCCAAAGTCGGCGAAAATCTCCGCGCCCGGAATCTTGAGATCGTCTCGCTCTGCCGCGGCGGATTTTTCCCCGCAAAAACGACGCGGGGTCTCGCCGATGCAATCGAGGACAACCGCCTCGCGATCCGAGAGGCCGCCGCGCTCGGGGCGCCGATGATCGTGCTCGTCTGTGGTGCCGTGCCCGGCCAGCCGCTCGCGGAATCGCGAAAGCAGATCGCCGACGGCATCGCCGCCGTGCTGCCTCTCGCCGAAGAGCATGGGATCCGTCTCGCTATCGAGCCGCTCCATCCCGTGTATGCCGATGACCGCAGCGCGGTGAACACGATGGCTTCGGCCAATGCGATCTGCGATCAGCTCGATCATCCCCTCGTCGGCATCGCCGCCGATGCCTACCACATCTGGTGGGATCCCGACCTCGCCGAACAGATCCGGATCACGGGAGAGAAGAACCGTCTTTTCGCCTTCCACGTCTGTGACTGGATGACGCCCACGACCGATCTGCTCAACGACCGCGGGCTCATGGGCGAAGGCTGCATCGACCTCAAAGGCATGCGCGCGATGGTCGAGGCGACCGGTTTCACCGGCTACAACGAAGTCGAGATCTTCTCCAACCGCTGGTGGTCGCGGGATCAGGATGACTTTCTTCAGGCGATCAAGATCGCCTTCGGAGAGCTGTTTAGCAGCTAGCGATTTAGCTATTTTGCCAGGAAACAGAAAACAACTCACTCACACAAAAGCTAAACAGCCAAAGAGCTACCCGCTAAAAAGCTATGAAACTAGGAATTATCCTCAACGGCGTCACCGGACGCATGGGCACCAATCAGCACCTTGTCCGCTCCATCCTCGCTATTCGCGAGCAGGGCGGCATCCGCGTCTCGCCCGGCGAAGTCATCCAGGTCGATCCCATTCTGACCGGGCGCAATGAGAATAAGCTGCGCGAACTCGCCGCGAAGTATGGCGTCGAACGCTGGACGACCGATCTGGACGCGGCCCTCGCCGATGATCACAACAAAATCTTCTTCGACGCCAGCTCGACACTGCATCGGGCCCGCTTCGTCGAGATGGCGGCGAAGGCGGGCAAGGCGATCTACTGCGAAAAACCGACCGCCGTCGAGACCGCCGAGGCGGTGCGTCTCGCGACGCTCTGCCGCGAGGCCGGAGTGAAAAACGGGGTCGTCCAGGACAAGCTCTGGCTCACGGGAATACGCAAGCTGAAGACCCTCATCGATCAGGGGTTCTTCGGACGCATCCTCTCGGTCCGGGGCGAGTTCGGCTACTGGGTCTTCACCGGACACGACGCCGATCAGCCCATCCAGCGGCCGAGTTGGAACTACCGCAAAGAGGACGGTGGCGGGATCATCATCGACATGCTCTGTCACTGGCGCTACCTCATCGATCATACTTTTGGAAAAATCGAGAGCGTCTCGTGCCTCGGCGCGACCCACATCCCCGAGCGCATCGACGAGAGCGGCAAGGCCTACGAGTGTAGCGCCGACGACAGTTGTTACGCGACTTTCCAGCTCGAGAACGGCATCGTCTGCCAGTTCAACAGCTCGTGGGATGTCCGCGTGCGGCGCGATGATCTGTTTGTGATGAACGTCGACGGCACCCACGGGTCCGCCACCGTCGGGCTGCGCAAGTGCTGGGTCCAGTCGCTCGGGACGACGCCGAAGCCGGTCTGGAATCCCGACATCGAGCAGCCCATCGACTTCTACGAAGGCTGGCAGGAGGTCCCCGACACGACCGTCTACGAGAACGCCTTTAAGATCCAGTGGGAGCTCTTCATCCGCCACGTCGTCCTCGACGAGCCCTACCACTTCGATCTCATGGAAGGCGCGAAGGGCGTCCAGCTCGCCGAGGCGGGGATCCGGAGCTGGAAGGAAAGACGCTGGGTCGAGCTCGGGGAGCTGGGGTGAGAGAGTCTGTTGCCGTCGAGATTGCTACTGGGAGGTTTTTAGGATCTATTTTATGGTCGGCTTATGGGAGCTGTTTTCCCTCTCGATCAGATGTCTGTAGCGGAAAAGATCCGGGCGATGGAGGCAATCCGGGACGATCTCAGGCTCCACGATTCCGAGGTGGATTCGCCAACTTGGCACGGGGAAATCCTGGCGTCAAGACAAGCTCGACTGGATAGCGGTGAATCGAGTGTCGCGGACTGGTCTGAAGCGAAGCAACGAATTCGTGATCGCATTCGGATGCGATGATCATAAGAATCATTGAGGAGGCTGAATCAGATATTGAGAACGGCCGTGGAGACTATTTTCTCGATTTCGTTTCTTCTGATATCGACTCTTTGTAGGTGACCGCCGGATTAGAACGCAAACAGTTTGGGAAGCATCGTCTTCTTTGGTGTAACTATTCACCACCCTCGCCCGCCCGAGTAGTCGCTTCGGTGTAAAAGTGCCGCTAGAATCGCGGGTTCAGCGCTTTGCTTCATCGACGAGCGAGTCGCCCAAGGTCCCTGGAGTCTGAAGCATCTGGGCGAGCGTTGC
>JBDNIL010000236.1:0-7636 GCA_041688355.1 Verrucomicrobiales bacterium
CGCAGGCTTTACTGTTTACTCATCGCTCAGCACTTTCTCATCCATGGAAAAAACATCCTCCCGCAGAAACTTCGTCAAAGGCGTCGCGGCCACCGCCGCAGCCTTTAACTTCCAGGTCGTCCCGAGCCGCGTCTTCGGGGCCAATGACAGGATCACCCTCGCGGGGATCGGCACTTCCGGCAAAGGGGCGAGCGACATCTCCGGCTCCGCCGGGGCCGGCTTCGAGGTCACCCACCTTTGTGACGTGGTGAACACGGACAAATACCCCAACATGGGCGGCGGCTGGGTCAAGACCCGCAGCGACTATCCCGATGCGAAGTTTTTCGAAGACTGGCGCGAAATGCTCGAGAGCGAAGGCGACAAGATCGACGCGGTCACCGTCTCCACGCCCGACCATGTCCACGCCCACGCCGCTGCGGCCGCGATGCGCAAGGGCTGTGCCGTCTATTGCCAGAAACCTCTCACTCACGGCATCTGGGAAGCCCGCATGCTCACCGAACTCGCCGCGAAGACCAAGGTCGTGACGCAGATGGGCAATCAGGCCCATGCCAACGACCACATGCGCCGTGTCGTCGAGCTCGTTCGCGCCGGTCTCATTGGCGACATCGTCGAAGTCCACGCTTGGACCAATCGCCCCATCTGGCCGCAGGGCATCCCCGCCTGGCCCGAGAAAGAAGCGGTGCCCTCCCATATCAACTGGGACCTCTGGATCGGTCCCGCCCCTTTCCATGACTACAGCCCGCAGATCGCCCCTTTCAAGTGGCGCGGCTACTGGGATTTCGGCACCGGCGCCCTCGGCGACATGGCCTGCCACATCATGAACATGAGCCATTGGGCGATGGATTTCGCAGCACCCGTGAGCGTCTCCGCCGTCAGCGCCGATGGACGCGGCGCCCAGAGTGACATCTCCCCGCCGACCTGGGCGACGATCGAGTACCAGTTCGTCGCCAAGAACGGCAAGCCGATCAAGTACATGTGGTACGACGGCTACAAAGACGCCGTCTTCAACCCCGAGAAGTGGGCCCTCGAGAGCAACATCGACGGAGGCAAGATCCGTAATCCCAATACTCCGCCTCCCGAGATCCTCGAGGGCATGGACTCCACCGAGGCCAACGGCTACGACAGTCTCATCGTCGGCAGCAGCGGCAAAATCTGGTTCAACCGCAGCAAGAACACCTGGTTCGTGAAGCCCGGTCATCTCATGGACGGGTTCGCCTATCCCGAGCCGTCCATCCCCCGCGCTCGCGGTCAGAACCCGCACAACGAGTTTTTTGACGCGGTCAAAGCCAACGATCCCGAGCTGCCTCAGTCGAAATTCGCCCACAGTGGACCTTTCACCGAGATGGTCCTCCTCGGCAACCTCGCCGTGCGTCTCAACAAGAAGGTCGAGTGGGATTCCAAGACCCTCACCTCCCCCAACTGCCCCGAGGCGGCCAAGCTCGTCAAGCGCGACTACCGCGACGGGTGGAAGTTGGAGGCGTGAGCCTGCAGTTCAGACGCAAACCAGTTCACAAAACCGAAACGGGAGCTCTTTACGGGTTCCCGTTTTTCGTTTCGGCTCAATCAACCGGATCGCAAGGGGTGAGGGCGAAATCAGTTACCGAGAGGGCCGCAGCGAGTTCAGGATGCGGCTTCGGCATAGTCGATGAGTCGGCGGAGTTGGTTAGAAAAGCGGGAAAGGTCAAACTCTGTTTTCAGGACGAGTTCCGATAGTCTACCCTGATAACCCGGAGTAAGCGAGTCGGCGACCTCCAGTAAGTCGTGACGGTGACCGTACCAATCCACCCCGGCGAGGAACAGTGCGGCAGTGCCCAGTTCCGCACGGTCGGGGTGGGGAAAGCAAAGCCACGCAGCAACTTCGAATTCACGATATTGCAATCTCGTGAACTCGAGGAGAGAGGATTCGGATTCGCGGTTCATGGGATTGGCGGCTTGCCTCGAGTATTCTTTTATAATTACGTCCATCACCATGGGAATTCAACCGGTGCGCCCGCTCTCTTCTTTCCCCCCCATCCCGGAGCAAATCGCCTGCAAGTATCGACACCACGCAAACCCGTTCGCCTCTCACAACCGCGATCACTTTACGGCCCGCCATTTTCCGTTACCTTCCCGCCATGAAATGGCCCCTCCTACTCGCAGTCTCTCTCACCCTCGGCGCCTGCGCCAAAGCGGAGGATAGTGAACTCGCGCCCGAGGTGGCGAAGCAGGTCATGGAGGCCTTCCAGGGAGAGGACTTTGACACGGTCATCGAGCTGACCCCGGAGATCGGGAGCGACAGCAAGTGGACCCGGGTCCGCGGCACCGCCCTGCAGCGACGGGGGGAGCAGCGTTTCTTCGACGCCAAAATTGCGGAATCCATCGCCGATTTCGACGCCTTTATCGCGCTGTATCCCGATCAGGATCCCCATCATTGGCAGCGGGGACTTTCCTACTACTACGCGGAGGAGTATGAAAAGGGCAAAGCCCAGTTCGAGCGTCACCAGACCGTGAACACGCAGGACGTCGAGAACGCGGTCTGGCATTTCCTCTGCGCGGTGCGGGCTCCGGGCGGTGACCTCGAGGCGGCGAAAAAAGAGCTCATCCCGATCGAGCGCGACTCGCGCGTCCCGATGAAGGAGGTCCACGATCTCTTCGGCGGACGCGGCAGTGTCGAGGCCGTCCTTGCGGCGGCAAAAGTCGATGAGGACGGGATTCTCTCGGAGAACGAGCGCAATCACCTCTGTTACGCCCATCTGTATCTGGGGCTGTATTTCGAAGCGATGGGCGATGCCGCCAAGTCGGCGGAGCATATCAGACTCGCCGCGTTTGAGTATCCCATGGAGCATTACATGGGCAAAACCGCGCAAGTCCATGCGAAGATGCGGGGAATTTCTGCGGTGAAGTGAGGGTAGTGGTGGTCTCCAGACCGCCACCCGCTTCGGCTTTCGACGGGAGGGTGTCTCCCCCGCGTCATCACGTCCATTGCCCGGTTCACGCAAATTGGTAAGGTGGTAATACCAATGACCCTTTCCCTCGTCCGCAAACATTCCCTCGTCGAAGAAGTCTCGGATCAGCTCGCCGGAGCGATTCGGAGCGGGGGGCTTGCGATGGACGGGCTGCTGCCGTCTGAGCGGCATCTCGCGGAGCAATTCGGAGTGAGTCGCCCAGTCGTGCGCGAGGCGACGAAGCGGCTCGAGCTACAGGGGCTCGTCGAGGTGCGGCAGGGCGTGGGGATCCGCGTCGTCGATCGGCTTCATGCGCCGGTCAGTGCGGCGGCGAGATTGCTGCTGCCGGACGAGGGCGAGCGCTTGCGACAGTCGCTCGAGGTTCGCTCGGCGCTGGAACCGGAGATTGCCCGCCGCGTCGCGGAGCGCGCGAGTGAGGAAGAGATCGCCGGGTTGACGGCGATCCACGCACGGCTCGAGGCGGCACCGGATCTTTTTTCGGCGATGGAGTGCGACCTCGCCTTTCACAGCGAGTTGGCGCGGCTTTCGGGGAATGAGATCTTTGCGCTCATGCTCGACTCCATCACCGAGCTCGGGCGGGAGAGCCGTCGTGCGACCATGTCCGAGGTGGGAGTCGGGCGAGCCGTGAAGCAACATGCCGCCGTGCTCAGGGCGATTACCTCCGGTGATGAAAAAGCCGCCGAAAGGGCCATGCGCGACCATCTCGACACCGCCGTGAGTGATCTGCTCGCGCATCAGGGAAAGGGGGAAGGATGAGGACCGGCACCGGGCATCCGCTAGCATCCTCTGTGGCTGGCCTCTGTGAGGCCGGGTTGCGTCTCCTCCGGAGCATTATACCCTCTCTGGTGCTCGGCGTAACCCTCTTGGGCGGAGCTACTGTCGGCGCGATCGACTTCGCCAAGGAGGTGCGACCGATCTTCGAGGCGCGCTGTTTTGAATGCCACGGGCCGGAGAAGCAAAAGTCCAGTTTCCGCCTCGATCTGCGCGAGACGGCGATGAAGGGCGGCAGCGAGGGCCTCGCGATCGTGCCCGGGAAGAGCGGGGAGAGTGCCCTCATCGACCATATTACTGCTCCGGCCGATGACGAGATGCGGATGCCGCCCAAAGGCGAGCCGCTCTCCGCCGCCGAGGTCACGCTGCTGAAGCAATGGATCGACGCCGGAGCGCTCTGGCCCGACACTGTCGCGGGAGCCGATGAACGTCTTTCCTACTGGTCCTGGCAGCCGCTCTCGAAGGGTGGAGAAGAAATTCTAAAAGTCGGCAAGGGGCATCCTGTCGATCTTTTCATTAGTAACCGCCTCGACGAAGCCGGCCTACCGATGTCGCCCGGGGCCGACCGGCGCACTCTCATCCGTCGACTCTCGTTCGATCTTCACGGTCTGCCGTCGACGCCGGAGGCGGTCGAGGTTTTCGTCGCGGATCCGGATCCGATGGCCTATGAAAAACTGGTCGAGACCCTGCTCGACTCGCCGCATTTCGGGGAGCGCTTTGCCCGGCACTGGCTCGACATTGCGCACTATGCCGATACCCACGGTTTCGAGCGGGACAAACGACGCGATTCGGCCTGGCGTTATCGGGACTACGTCATCGACGCCTTCAACGCGGACACGCCCTACGACCGCTTTTTACAAGAACAGATCGCCGGGGATGTTCTCTGGCCCGATCAGCCCGGGGCGGTCATCGCGACCGGATTCCTTGCGGCGGGGCCCTGGGACTTTGTCGGGCAGGTCGAGACGGCGAGCGACGAACTGCGCCGCGCCGCCCGCGGGCTTGATCTCGACGACATGGCGACGCAGGTGATGACCGCCTCCATGGGCATGACCGTAAACTGTGCCCGCTGCCACGATCACAAGCTCGATCCGATCAGCCAGAAGGAATACTACCAGCTCTGGTCCGTCTTTGCCGGCGTGAAGCGTGACGAGCGAATCGTTAGTGAAGCCGCATCGAAGGAATACGGGAGCACGAAATTCACCCTGACAAAACAGCGTGACGAGCTGGATCTCGAGATACGCCGCATCGAGGGCGAGGGGCTCGACCTCGCGGACATCGTCGGCGGCGGAAACGGAACGGGCAACGGCACCGTAGGGCAGGGGATCGATGCGCGCGACGCGTCGGTGCAGAGCGGAAAACTAGGGAGGCTCGACAAAGTGAAGGCCAACCATTTCGCCGCTTCGAAAAACGCTTTCATCGACGGCGTTTTCATCCCCGACGGAGCCGGCGGAAAAACGGTCATCCCGATCAGTTCGACCGGTCTCACCGTGACCGGATTGCCGAAAACGTCGGGAGAGGCCTGGGACCTGATTCGCAACGGCCCGGTCGCGAGCCAGCATTCGCCGGTCGCGGGCGGGATCGATTTCACGAAAGACGGGCATTCGCTGCTGGGCTTGCACGCTAATGCGGGGATCACCTTTGACCTCGCCGCGATCCGGAAGGCGACCGGTGCGGCTGGGATGCGCTTCACCACGAAACTCGCCTACTTCGGACTGGAGGGGGGTTCCCACGCCGACGTCTGGATCTATCTCGACGGGAAAAAGGAGCTCGAATTTCTCAAGCTCGGGCGGAAAGACGGGCTCGAGGATATCGCTCTCGCCCTCCCGGAGACGGCGCGTTTCCTGACTCTGATTTCGGGCGACGGTGGCAACGGCATCGGGAACGATCAGATCGGCTTTGGCGATCCCGGGATCCAGCCTCATCCGCCGCGGAATGTTCCGGCCGCAGAACAGGAGCGGTTGACGCGCTTGCTGAAAGAGCGCGAGGCGATATCAGTGAAGCTCGCGGGCCTCGTCGCACCGACGAAAGTCTTTGCGGTCGTGTCAGGGCCAACGGTGCCCGAGGTGCGGCTGCTGCGTCGCGGTGAACCGGAACAGCCGGCGGGCGATCCTCTCGAGCCGGGAGCCTTCGCCGCCCTCGCGATGCTCGATCCCGACCTAGGCGATCACACGAGCGATCAGGGGCAACGCCGCGCCGCCCTCGCGGGGTGGATTACCGATCCGAGAAACCCCCTGACCCGGCGCGTCATCGTGAATCGTCTCTGGCACTGGGTCTTCGGGGCGGGGCTGGTGAGCACCCCGAGCGATTTCGGGCTCGGTGGAGATCTGCCGTCCCATCCTGAGCTGCTCGACTGGCTTGCGGCGGAGATGGAGAGGGAAGGGGGATCGATCAAGGCGATGCTGCGGCTCCTCCTCACCAGTGCGACTTACCGCCAGGATTCCCGTTTTGCGAACGATGCCCCCGGAGTCGCGGTCGATGCGGGCAACCGGCTCCTCTGGCGGCAGAATCCGAAACGGATCGAGGCCGAGGCGGTGCGGGATTCCGTCCTCGCGGTGAGCGGGAAACTGAATCCCGAGCGCGGCGGTCCCGGCTTCGAGGACTTCACTTACGAAGAGGCCTACGCGCCCATCTATACCTATATCACCGCCGACGACCCGAAGCTCTGGCGTCGCAGTATTTATCGTTACCTTGTCAGGACAACGCCGAGCCGTTTTATGACGACCCTGGATTGCCCTGATCCGGCAAACCTCACGCCGAAGCGGATGACGACCACGACCGCCCTGCAATCCCTCGCGCTCTATAACAACGACTTCATGCTGCGCCAGGCCCGCTACTTCGCCGAACGGCTCGAAGCGAGCGGGGGAGACAAGGTGACGCACGCCTACGCCCTCGCTTTCGGTCGCGAGCCTTCGCCGGAGGAGACGGAAATGGCGCGGGAGTTCATCGGGAAAGAAGGTCTCTTCGCTTTCTGCCGGACGCTCTTTAATGCGAATGAATTTGTGTATGTCGATTGAATCGGAAATCCCTTGTAGCATGGGCATCCTGCCCATGCCCCGTGAAGAGGCCTTCGAAGAGGGAAGAACGCCCCGTCGCTTTCCGATGCCGAAGGGACGGACGCCCCGTAGCGAACGAATGGCCTTTAGTCTTTTACGTTCTCCCAAAATGCATGGCCAGGATGGCCATGCTACCCCCGAAATCTCATGAATCGCCGCCACTTTCTCCACACTGCCGGTGCCGGTTTCGGTGGCATGGCCTTGTCCACTCTCCTCGCCGGGAAATCGGCAGCGGCGACCTCTCATTTCTCGCCGAAGGCGAAGCGGGTCATCCAGATCTTTTGTCCGGGAGGGTGGAGCCAGGTCGATACCTTCGACTACAAGCCCGAGTTGGAAAAGCGCGCCGGTCAGCCCTTTGATCCGGGGGGCGAGTTGCAGTTTTTTGCCTCGAAACCGGGAAATTGTCTACCGAGTCAGTGGCAGTTTCGTCAGCATGGGGAATCGGGTCGCTGGGTGAGCGGGCTCTTTCCCCGGCTCGCCGCCTGTGTCGATGACATGGCGTTTATCTACTCGATGAAAAGCACGACGGCGCTGCACGGGCCGGGCTGTTTCATGATGAATACGGGCCATACCCTGCCGGGATTCCCGAGCATGGGCGCATGGGTGACCTACGGCCTTGGCAGTGAGAGTGAGAACCTGCCCGCCTTCGTCGTCCTGCCCGATCCGAGGGGCTTGCCTCCCGGCGGGATGATCAACTGGGGGGCGGGATTCCTCCCCGCCATGCACCAGGCCACGACCCTCGATGCGAACAACGTGGCTCTGCCCATCGCCGATCTTTTCCCCCCGTCGGGAATACCGGATGTCACGCCGCAACGCGACGCGGCGGGGCTGGGATTCCTTGAGAAGATGAATCAACTCCATCGCGAA
>JBDNIL010000237.1:0-13243 GCA_041688355.1 Verrucomicrobiales bacterium
AGCCAGTCGGATTCGGAGCGGCAGTAGGCGGCGTCGGCGAGCGGGCGCATCTCGGCATCGCTGCGGAGATGGGCGAAGGCTTCCTTGATCGACCCGTCGGTCATGGACTGCATCCAGAGACGGCGGACCGGCTTCTCGATCTCCGCAAACTGCACGATGTAGCGGAAGATCAGCTCACCTTCGCGACCGGCGTCACAGGCATTGATGAGCTCGGTGACGTCCTTGCGCTTCATCAGCTTCTTGAGCACGGTCAGTCTCGATTTGCCGCCTTTCTGCTCGCTCGGCTCAAGAGCAAAAACCGTCGGGAGGACGGGGAGACAGTCGAAATTCCACGGCAGGCTCTTGCCCTCGGCGGTCGTCGGGAGAGACTGTTGGACGAGGTGACCGACTGCCGAGGAGATGATAAAACGGTCGTTTTCGTAAAAATCTTCCGCCTTTTCGAACCTTCCGATGGCCGGGTCTTTGCCGAGGACGCGGGCAAGGTCGTTGGCCACACTTGGCTTTTCTGCGATGATGAGGGACTTCGACATGGGCTTGGCAAAAGAGGATACGGAGACACGGAGTGCCCCGTTTTAAGGGAAAGGTCAACTTGCTTTCGTGAAGTATTTCCCCGGCAACTGCTTCACGAGGCTCTTTAATTCGAGTTGCAGGAGGGTCGCACTGACCTTTCCGGCATGGCTCCCGGTCACGTCGGCGAGGCTGTCGATGGTGCCGTTTCCCTGCTCAAGTTCGGCGAGGATCTGACGTTCGATCTCGCTGAGCTCGATCTGGCGTTTGGGTTTTTCTGGTGTTTCCGGGCCGGATCCGGAGCGCTGGGCAAAGAGAGGCTCGGGTTCGAATTCGAGGCCGAGGGAGTTGATCTCCATCCCCAGCTCGTCGATGACATCCTGTGCTCCGCAGACGAGGGTCGCGCCCTGCTGGATGAGGCGGTGACAGCCTTCGGAGGTGGGGCGGTCGATCGGCCCGGGCACGGCGAAGACGGTGCGGCCCTGCTCCAATGCCTGGTTCGCAGTGATGAGGGACCCGCTCCGCGCGGGGGCTTCGACGACGAGTAGTCCCTGCGACATGCCCGCGACGATGCGGTTGCGCAGGGGGAAGGACTGCTTGTCCGGAACATATAGAACGGGGAATTCCGAGAGCACCGCCCCGCTCTCGGCGATGCGGTCGGCGAGGGATTGATTCTCGGGCGGGTAGACATTGCCAATGCCCGAGCCGAGGACCGCGATGGTGCGGCCCTTCGCGGCGAGGGCTGCCTCGTGCGCAGCGGTGTCGATGCCGCGGGCGAGACCGCTGATGATGCAGAACCCGGCGCGGGCGAGTTGGAAGCTGAGCTTTTTCGCCTGCTCTTTCCCGTAATGGGTCGTGCGCCGTGACCCGACCACCCCGATCGCGGCGGCGTCGCCGGGCAGGAGCGTCCCTTTCATGTAGAGGAGAAAGGGCGGATCGTGGATCGTGCGGAGAGCTGCGGGGTAGTTCGCATCGTCGAGGGTGACGAGGGAGATGCCATGATCGGCGATGCGGCGCTGCTCTTCGGCGAGATCGATGCGGTTTTCCCAATCCCCGATCTGGTCGGCCATGTCCTCCCCGATCCCGGGAACCATGACGAGCTCGCGCCGCTTCCCGCTGAGGATGGCCTGCGGCGTCTCAAAACGTTCAAGAAGCCGCCGCACCCGGATCGGGCCGATGCGGGGTAGGAGGTTGAGAGCGAGATACGCTTCCTTTGGCGTCATAGGGTTCTTTAGACTGGAACATTTGAACAGTCAAATGGGAATTTTGGGAGGGACTTGTTGGGAGTGGGCGTGGCGAATGCGGGATAAAGGGGGCGTTCAAGGAGTGTGGCCGCCCGGCATTGGGGCGGGCGGGACGCCCGCGGTCCGGCGTTCGTCGTCCGGAGGCCGACGTCCGGCGGGGATGCTGGATGTGCCGAAAGCCGTAGGTCGCAAACCAAACGGTTGCCTAAGAATGTAACGGTGCGGAGCGGGCTAAAAGGGGGTGAACTGTGCCCAGTCGTCGTAGAAGTGCAGCATGTGATCATCGAAGTCCGACCAAACCAGAGTTCCGTCAATCAGGATGTCACCATGGGCCAGACGATAATTCATCCGGATTTCATCAAAAAATTCTTTCAGTTTGTTACGCTCATCCCGGGGTGTGATTTCGAAAGTGGTCGTCCGTATTTCCCAGTGACCGCTATCATTTTTTCTGATAACTCTATGTTTCATCTCTTCTCTCCTCTAGAGCGGATTCTTGCACATCTGACCTCCAGCTTCAAGTGTCTGACTGACGGGGAGAACCGTCCCCCCGCCGCGTCACGCCGCGTTTGTCGCTCAAGGGTTGCACGCGCAACCGGCTCACCGGGGCGGTTCGCCCTACCAGTCCCGGGGCACCGTCAACCCGAGTCCACAATCCATTTTCAATTCGCACGTTCCGGCAACTCCGGCTAAGATCGGATCCACGTTGCTATGGGGGAAAAATGGACATTGGAATCAGCCGCCCGTGAGAAGGCTCCCGGGTTGCACCCGTTTGCGGGAGCGCGGCTGCGGGTCTTCCTGCGTCATGCGCTGCTCACGCCGGGGCTGGATCCGCGGACGCGCTACCAGCGCTTCATCGCCTGGGTGGGGCAGATTTTGCGTTTCCCGCTGGCCCTGATCGAAAAGGTGAAATACGGCCCCGCGATCCGGCGGGAGAGGCCATCGAAACCGCCCATCTTTCTCATCGGCCACTGGCGCAGCGGCACGACGCACCTGCACAATCTGATGAGCCGCGATTCGCAGTTCGGCTTTCTCAAATTTTCCGAGACGGCGATGCCGATGGACATGCTGGGGCCGAAGGTGCGCATCGCCCGCCGCATCATTGACCGGGCGCTGCCGAAGACGCGCGGCTACGACAATGTGAAGCTTGCCCTCGACGAGCCGCAGGAGGAGGAGATGGCCCTCGGAAACCTCAATCCGATCGGCTACTACAGCATCTACTACCTGCCTCAGGACATGGACGGCCACCGCAACCGGTCGCTCTTTTTTGACGGGGTCACTGCGGGGGCTCTGCGGCGGTTTAAAAAGAACTACGAGTTCCTCATCCGCAAGGTGAGTTATGTGAAGGGCGGGAGACAACTGCTCTTCAAGAACCCGCCCTCGACGACGCGGATGGAGATGATCCTGGAGATGTATCCCGACGCGAAGTTTATCCATATCGTCCGGAATCCGTGGCCGGTCTTCAGCTCGACATGTGGGAAGTTCCCCCGGCTTTTTAATGCCTTTGCCTGGCAGCCGTTTCAGGACGTGGACATCCCGGGCTTCACGCTGGAGACTTACGAACGGCTCATGCGGCGCTACCTTGCAGACCGGGAGAAACTCCAACTCCCCGCGAATCAGCTCGTCGAGACGACCTATGAAAAAATCACCGCCGATCCTCTTGGGGAGATCGCCCGGATCTACGATCAGTTCGGGCTCGACGGCAAAGAGGCGGGGCTGCGCGAGATCGCGGAATACGTCGGGACCGTGAAAGACTACAGTCGCAACGTCCATCGCATTGCCCCCGAACACGCCGAGGCGATCCGTGAACGCTGGCGTTTTTCCTTCGAGGCATGGGGCTACCCGATCGAGCCGCCCGAGGATATTGCGATAGGTTGAAACAATCCCGATTTTGAAATCCCTCTTTCTAGTATCCGGCGAGATCAGTGGTGACACCCACGGGGCTGCGTTGATGAGATCGCTTCCCGACGTGGGGGAGTGGCGCTTTGACGGGCTCGGTGGACCGGAGATGCACGCGATCGCCCCGGAGGTGGAGAACTGGCTCGGCGAGGCGGCGGTGCTGGGGCTCTGGGAGGTGCTGAAAAAATACGGCTACTTCCGCCGCAAGATGGGGGAGACGGTTGCGCGGATTCAGGAGATGCAGCCCGATGGCGTCGTCCTGATCGATTACCCGGGTTTCAACCTGCGGCTCGCGAAGCGTCTCCGCGACGGGGGCTACACGGGCAAGCTCATCTATTACATCAGTCCTCAGGTGTGGGCCTGGAAGAAGGGACGCATTAAGACGATGGCGGAATTGCTCGACCTGATGATCTGCATTTTCCCTTTTGAAAAGGAGCTTTACGAGGCATCGGGCCTGCGCACCGTCTTTGGGGGGCATCCGCTCGTCGATTCGCTGGAGGAGGTGAAAGGGCGCGATATCGAGCGCGCGGGAGATCTCGTCGCGCTGCTCCCCGGATCGCGGGAGCGGGAGATCGCGGCGCTTTTTCCGCCCATGCTCGAGGCTGCGGCGAGGCTGCGGGCTCGGCATCCGGAGCTGCGCTTTGCGACGACGGGGGCGACCCCGCTGCTGACGGAGCGACTGCGCGAGATGGTGCGCGAGGCGGGCTTGAGCGAGGCGATCGCTGTCGGGGAAATGTCGAGCCACGAGATCATGCGGCGGGCGACGGTCGGGGTGGTGGCCTCGGGCACGGCGACGCTCGAGGCGGCCTGTCTCGGGCTGCCGTATTGCCTGACCTATAAAGTGGCGTGGCTGACCGCACAGGTCGCACGCCGGGTCATCTCGGTGAACTATCTCGGGATCGTCAATGTCATCGCGGACCGCGAGGTGGTGCGCGAACTTCTCCAGGAAAATGCGAACGGTGCCTCGCTCGCGGCGGAACTGGAGCGACTGCTCGCCTCAGATGAGGAGAGAGCACACTTGCAGGAGGAACTGGCCGGGGTCGTCGCGCGACTCGGCGATGGGGGAGCCCATTTGCGCGCGGCGCGTGCAGTTCTCTCGGCCTGGGACGTAAACACTACGGTATGAAAGAGGGACGACTTATCCGGTTTTTGATTGTCGGGCTGCCGGCCGGCCTATTGCTCCTGGGAGTCTTTTCCATGGTGAACAGTCATTTTTACGACAGGCAGTCGGACCTCGATCCGAATGAAGAGATTCGCCTCGACGCGGCCTCGCTAAACCGGCGTCCGGTGAATCGTGAAGACCTCGGTAAGTCTCTGGAGATCCTCGCGACGCGGATCGGCGAGCGTCACCTCGGCAAGCCCGAGCAGCTCGAGAGCGCGGCGGTCTGGATCGAGTCGAGTCTGAGCGGGGCGAATCTCGGCTATGTCGTGGAGCGCCATCCCTACGAGGTGGAAGGGAAAATGGTGCGCAATCTCGTCGCCGAGCTGCCCGGTCGCGAACGTCGCGAGGAGATCATCGTCGTCGGGGCCCACTACGACACGGTCCCCGGCAGCCCGGGCGCCAATGACAACGGGACGGGGATCGCGGCGCTGCTCTCGCTGGCGCGGGCGTATGCGGGCGATGCGCAGGGCCGGACGATACGCTTTGTCGCCTTTGTAAATGAAGAGCAGCCCTACTTCCAGACGGAGTCGATGGGGAGCCTCGTCTACGCGAAGGCCTGTCGCGCCCGGCAGGAGAAGATCGTCGCGATGATCTGTCTGGAGACGATAGGGTATTACTCGGAGGAAGAGGGCAGCCAGACGATCCCGCCGGGATTGCCGGGCGAGTTTCCGACGGTGGGGAACTTCCTCGCTTTTGTCGGGAACGAATCGTCGCGCTACCTCGTCGATGCGGCAAAGACGGCTTTTCATTCCGCCTCGGACATCCCCGCCGTCGGCGGTGTCTTCCCGGAAGAGGTGCCCGGAGTGGGCTGGTCGGATCACTGGTCGTTCTGGCAGGCGGGCTTCCCGGCGGTGATGATCACCGACACGGCACCCTATCGCTATCCGCATTACCATCTGCCGACCGACACGCCTGACAAAGTCGATCTCGAAAAGCTGGCGGAAGCCACCCGCGGGATCGAGGCCATCATCAGCGCAATTGCGAATCCGTAGTGGGGCATGCGAAAAAAGTAGCGGAACATGCCAATGTTCCCTGCCGGGCGCCCGGCTCACCGGGAACTTTTGCAAGTTCCTCTACGGGAAGAGGGGCATGCGCACCCTCACTCCGCCGTCAGGATCATCCCGGCGCGCTCGCTGAGGACTTCGGCGATACCGTTCTCACGATTGCAGAGGATGACCCTGGGTTTCACCGGTTTGTCGG
Organism: Verrucomicrobiales bacterium; assembly: GCA_041688355.1. Lineage (GTDB taxonomy): Bacteria > Verrucomicrobiota > Verrucomicrobiia > Verrucomicrobiales > DEV007 > Arctic95D-9. The sequence goes on from JBDNIL010000237.1 coordinate 6,010, forward strand.
TGATCTCGAAGCCCATGATGATGACTTTCTCGCCCGCATTGATGAGGTGGGCGGCAGCGCCGTTGATCCCGATGACGCCCGAACCGGCTTCGCCCTCGATCACGTAGGTCTCGAGCCGCGCCCCTGTCGTGGCGCTGACGACGAGGACCTTTTCCCCGACCCAGAGACCGGTCGCCTCGATGAGATCCAGATCGATCGTGATGCTGCCGACATAGTCGACATTCGCCTCGGTGACGGTCGCGAGGTGGATTTTGGATCGTAGGAGGCTGCGCATGAAAGGAGTTCCAAGGTTTCGCAAAAACCGCGCAATTGCAAGAGAGCGTTGAGAGGCGACCTGATGGTATGACGCAGATTTCCGTGCGGCCTTTCCCTCAGCGGAGCGTTCTATTCACCGCGTCGCGCCAGGCGGCGAGTTGGCCCTGCATCTGCTGCTGTCCGGGACCCGGGGAAAAGCGGGAGTCCTCGGCCCAGTTCGCGGCGATGGCGGCACGATCGGCCCAGACCCCGACGGCGAGTCCGGCGAGGTAGGCGGCGCCGAGTGCGGTGATCTCGGCCGTCTGCGCCCGCACCACCGGCACGCCGAGGAGATCGGCCTGCATCTGCATGAGGAGTCCGTTCGCGGTCGCCCCTCCATCGACCCGGAGTTCCTGCAGCGGGATGCCGGCGTCGTCGCACATCGCGCGGATGACGTCGCCGGTCTGGTAGGCGATCGCCTCGAGCGCGGCGCGGGCGAGGTGGGAGCGGTTCGAGCCGCGGGTCAGGCCGGTGATCGTGCCGCGGGCGTAGCTGTCCCAGTGCGGGGCTCCCAGTCCGGAGAAGGCGGGGACAAAATAGACGCCGCCATTGTCATCGACCTGCGAGGCGAGGCCCTCGATCTCGCCTGACGAGCGGATCATGCCGAGCTGGTCACGAAGCCACTGCACGACCGCCCCGGCGATGAAGACGCTGCCTTCGAGGGCATACTCCGTCTTTCCCCCGATGCGCCAGGCGACGGTGCTGAGAAGGCGGTGCTGCGAGACGATGGGGGACTCGCCCGTATGCATCAGCGCAAAGCAGCCGGTGCCGTAGGTGTTCTTCGCCATCCCCGGGGCGTGGCAGGCCTGGCCGAAGAGGGCGGCGTGCTGGTCGCCGGCGATGCCTGCTATTTTGATCGCCGCACCGAAGAGGTCGGGCTCCGTCTCTCCATAGACTTCGCTGCTGTCGCGGATCTCCGGCAGGAGCGAGCGGGGAATCTCGAGCAGCGCCAGCATTTCCTCGCTCCAATCCGTCGTGCGCAGGTCGCAGAGCATCGTGCGGGAGGCGTTCGTGGCGTCGGTGAGGTGGAGACGGCCGCCGGTGAGCTTCCAGACGAGCCAGCTATCGATCGTGCCGAAGGCGAGTTCACCGCGCTCCGCCCGGTCCCGCGCGCCCTCGATCTGGTCGAGCATCCAGCGTATCTTTGAGCCGGAAAAGTAGGCGTCGATGACGAGGCCGGTGATCTCCTGGATGCGCGGAGCATGGCCGGCGGCCTCGAGCTCGCGACAGAAGTCGGCGGTGCGTCGGTCCTGCCAGACGAGAGCGGGGCCGATCGGTTCACCGGTGGAGCGGTCCCAGATCACCGAGGTTTCCCGCTGATTGGTGATGCCGATCGCGGCGATGTCAGTCGCTCTCAGTCCGGCGTGCTCCAATGCCTCGCGCCCGACGCGGAGCTGGGTCGCCCAGATCTCCTCCGCGTCGTGCTCGACGAGACCGGGTGAGGGGAAGTGCTGGGTAAACTCCTCCTGAGCAATGGCAATGGTTTTTCCCCCGTCGTCAAAGACGATCGCGCGGGAGCTCGTCGTTCCCTGGTCGAGGGCGAGTAGATAAGCAGGCATGGGACGAGGATAGGGGAAAGCGGACGCAGAGAAAAGAGCGCTTTTGGGGAAAGTGAGGACGTGGAAGAGGTAGCGAAACTCGTGAGAGTTTCGTCTTCGCCGGGCAGTCGCCCGAAGGTCTCACGACCTTCGCTACGGGAAGAGTGCTACCATACCCGCCCCTGGTCGGAAAGCGTTTGCCGTTTTGCCTTCACTGGAGTACACCGCAGACGATGCAAGTGAACCCCTTGATGCAACTAAACGGCTGGTTTGTCGCCATCGTTCTCGCCCTCGTGATCCTCTGGAAGATCGATCTGCTCGCAACGCTTTTAAACCTCAAGTCGCTCGGACCGGAGATTCCAAAGGCCTTTCGCGGGCTCGTCGACGAGGAGACCTACGTGCAGTCACAGGACTACACCCGCGCCAAGGCGCTCCTCGGCATAGCGGAGGGCATCGTGGCGCTGGTCGTGCTTTTTATCTTCTGGTGGTTTGGCGGGTTCGGCTGGCTCGACGAAAAGGTGCGCGCCTACGGCCACGGCCCCATCGTCACCGGCGTCCTCTACATCGGCGCGCTCGTCGTGGCCCTGCAGCTGATCAATCTGCCCTTCGACCTCTACGACACCTTCGGGCTCGAGGAACGTTTCGGCTTTAACAAATCCACTTTCGCGATCTGGCTCGGCGATTTCGTCAAAGGCGCGGCCCTCGGGGCTCTCCTCGGCGTCCCGCTCCTCGCCGGTCTGCTCTGGATTTTCCAAACCGTGCCGATGGCCTGGCTCTGGGGCTGGATCCTCGTGACGGGCTTCTCCCTCGTCCTCGCCTACGTCGCACCGACGTGGATCATGCCGCTTTTCAACAAATTCGAGCCGCTCGGGGAGGGCAGCCTGAAGCAGGCCATCCACGAGATGTCGGTGAAATGCGAGTTTCCGCTCAAAGAGGTCAGCGTGATGGACGGCTCGAAACGCTCCGCGAAGTCGAACGCCTTTTTCACCGGCTTCGGGAACAACAAACGCATCGCCCTCTTCGATACCCTCATCGCCAAACACACCGAGGCGGAACTCGTCGGAGTACTCGCGCATGAGATAGGCCATTTCAAAAAGAAGCACATCGTGAAGTCGCTCGTCGTCGGCACGCTCACGACGGGGGCGATGTTTTTCCTGCTCGGACTGATGATGAACAACCGCGCCCTCTTCGATGCCTTCGGCGTGAAAGAAACGTCGGTCTATCTCAGCCTCGTCCTCTTCGGTATCCTCATGACTCCCATGAGCGAGGTCCTCTCGGTCGCGGGGAACTGGATGAGCCGCAAGCACGAGTTCGAAGCCGACGCCTACGCGGCGGAGGTGACGGGCAATCCGCAGGCCATGTCCGATGCGCTCCTGAAGCTGAGCCGGGACAATCTCAGCAACCTCACCCCGCATCCCTTCTACGTCTTTCTCAATTACACCCATCCGCCTGCGGTCGAGCGCATCGCGGCTCTCGCGGCGCTCAATACACGTCCCGCTGGTAGCGGTGCTCATCCTTGAGCGCCTTCAAGTAGGCGGCGGCCCCTTCGTCGTCTCGTCCGCCATATTGCCGGATCAGATCAAAGAGGGCTCTTTCCACATCCGGCGCCATGTAGGTCGCATCGCCGCAGACGTAGAAATGGGCGCCGCCCTCGAGCCACTCCCAGACTTCCGCCGCGCAGTCGCGGATTTTGTCCTGCACGTAGATCTTGTGGACCTGATCCCGTGACCAGGCCAGCTCGAGCCTCGCGAGTGAACCGGCCTTTTGCATGGCGGTCAGTTCCTCCTCGTAGAAGAAATCAGATCGATGATCTCGCGGCCCTCGACGATGCGCGAGAGTTCGTCCTCGTCCTCGAGCACGGCGATCAGCTACGGGTGTCGGCAAAAGGTCGCCCATTTTCTCAGAAGCGATTTGCTGATCGTGCAGACATCATACTCCTCCAGAAGCGCCTCGCGGAGCGGGCGTTTGCTGCCGTCGGGCACGGTCACGGAGACGGTCGTGTTGAAGGGCAGCACCGAGAGGATCTCATCGACGAGCGCGACATCGTTTTGCGGCATCGTGCTGATCGCGTCACCGACCTCGTAAGTAAGCCCCGAGCCCTCGATGACGAGTTCGATGTGCCGAGTGTCGCGCGGGGAGGGGGCCTTGTTGAGCTTTTCGCTGACTTTCAAAAAGGCGGGGAAAGGCTTCTTTTTCCCGTAGGGTTCATCGGCATCAGAAACCGCGACCTGCGCCACGGGATCGGCCACGACGGTCGTCGTGAAAAAGTCCTTCCCGATCTCGTCGAGCACCGAGGTGACGACGCGGAACCACTCCTCGGCGGGGTCTTCATAGTCGACCTCGCAGTCGATCCGCGAGGCGATGCGGATCGCGCCGAGTTCCTCGAAGCGGGCGTCGAAGCGTTTTCCCATCTCGCAGAAGTCCGCGTAGTTCGTATCCCCGAGGGCGAGGACAGAATAGCGCGTTTTCTCCAGCCGCGGGTAGTCGGGAGCGGAGAGTTTTTCCCAGAACTCGACCGCATTGTCCGGCGGATCTCCCTCGCCCCAGGTGCTCGTGACGAGGAGCACGAGCGGCTCTTCGGTGAGGTCGACGGTGGCGTATTTTTCCATGTCGACGACCTCGGCTCCCCATCCGTCCTGATTCATGATCTCGGCGAAGCCTTCGCAGAGCGACTGGGCATTGCCGCTCTGGCTCCCGAAAAGAAAGAGGGCACGCGGTTTCCCCGCCGTGGCGGAAAGCGGCGACGCGCCGGCCGCAGCGAGGGAGCGGACGAGTTCACTGAGATAGGATTTCAGCCAGAGACGTTGCTCGGCGGTGAAAGGCGCGTCTTCGGGGATGTCTGGAATGGAGATGGCCATGGGCGGTTTCTGAAAAGGCTCGCAAAGTCGCAAGTCGCGTCTTGTGAACCGGCCGGTGGTTACTTTAGCAACTTTCGGGCCTAACGGGAAATAGTTCCGAAAGCGACCGGGGCCGGGGACGGATTTCCCCGTGAAGTAGCGAAGAGGAATGAGCATCCCCCGGCACGCATGGCTGACTCACCCGCAGCGAGGCGCGGCAGCGCCCGGTAGGGCGAAGCGTCCCCGCTGAGCCGTGTTTCGCGCGAAGGACGGCGATCCAGCGACTGGCGGCCCGGCAGGGACGCCTTGCCCTACCTGCCCTCTCGAGGAACCGCGCGACATGTGGGCTTGGCGGGACTGGCGAGCTGTAGCATGGGCATCCTGCCCATGCCTTCGACGGAGAAAACGCAGGGTAACGGATGCAGCGTCGACGACCGAGGGAATTTACAACCCGGAGCCGAAAAAGAGGAGGGATTTCCAAGGGATTTCAGTATCATCCCGAGCGGCAGGGCCGCAGGCGGTCAAGTCACAAAGCCCACCCATACGGGGCGAAAAAAATCTTTGGTCTTTTCGATCTTTTTCTTGCTATTGCGCTCAAAAATTCTTTAAATCGCTACATGTCGGAAAGGAGGGACACTGAACAGCACACTTTGCGTTTCTGTTCGAGGTTACGCATGATTCTTGATCCTTCGTATGGAAGGAAGTATGTGACCGCTCAAAACCTTCCATTTGTATTGGCAGATGATGTAGGCGGACCTGACCAATACCATGTTGCCATGCGAGGTGAAACCCGTTTCGAGGTTGTGGCTACACCTACGTGACATGCGAAATTTTATCCGAGAGAATACTCCCCTCATGCAATATCTTCTTCGACTCTTATTTCTTATATATTCCGTCCTGGCACTGCTTGCAATATCGATTCAGGGATCTGAATCCGTGTTAATTTCAAATCATCTCGAATCGGTGATCGAGCCGATCGTGGTTAGTTATAATGAAATTCAATATAAGGCAATTCAACACTCATTTGACGCATACGGAAAAGACAAAAACCTGGTTGAGATTCGGTCACTAGATGGAGGAAATTGTATTTATTTTGGCATTCAGCCAACATTCTTTATATATAATGGAAACAAGTTGAACGGCGTGATCATAAATGCTCGAAGCATTCAAATATCGGAATCGCTTCATTCCGTAGAATCCGTCCTCACCAATCGAGGTGATCACCTTCCTTGCACGGACTGGGAAGAATTTATAAGAAAGGCTTCGGATGTGGGTATCCCCATATTATATGGCTGGGTTCATCACGAAATACGGCTGCCAGAAATTATAAGCGAGGGCGACTGTATCAACGCTGGTGTCGAAGTTACATTTTCGCGCGCGAGTCTCCAGGAGGATTCGCTAATTATTGAGTGTATTGCCAGCGCAGGCGTGGGAGATGTGCGATTGGAGATAGCAATCGATAAAAAAACGTCAGATAAGAAGGTTTCATATTCCCTTTCAAAAGTGTGGAGGGGAGACGCCTTGGTGCATATTGGCGAAGTGACGAAGCAAACGGCAATCTCTCCGGCTTTCGATTTCGTATACGGGAAGGGTCAAGATTCCGTGCTATCGGACATACCGACACATAAAATCGGCCTTCCCATGAAAATCACTGAACATAAGGAAACTTTCTTCCAGCCCAATATCATTTCCTCCGACGAAACTCGATTGGGAGGACGATTGCATTCCTTTCTGTTAAATGGGTCCAAGAAAGAGCTTTGTGAAATTCGGTCACCTGATGCCGAGTTACTTTATTTTGGCGTCCCTGCGCCCTTCTTTCTCCATCTCGGCGGGGATGTCTATGCTTTCCGCACTTACGCTATTTCCGAAATTGGGGTCATTCCATCTTTGCACAAGGAACACAGAGTTCGCGAGATTAAAAGAGAGGAAGGCTTGGAACCGCTATATCGGCCGATTCTCTGCTTCAGTTGGGATGATTTTCTGGCCAAGGTAAAAGAATTCGGGTATTTCTTCCCTGCACCCCATTTTTTTTCAACATCCCCCAATGTTGTTGAACTTCCTCGGTCCTTAACCGAGAGACCGCCTCCCATTTCTGAGATCATTTATTCATCGATCACCTCCATTCGCATCGCGAGGGAAAATATACTGGTTGAAATTTCCTATGGCACCGGGGAAAGAACCGCGATCTTGGAACTAGACGTTGGAAATGGCTTGCCATTCAAGCTCGTTAGGGCATGGAAAGATGAATTGTCCGTTGATCTGTAACTATTCACCACCCTCGCCCGCCCGAGTTGTCGCTTCGGTGGAAAAGTGCCGCCAAAATCGCGGGTTCAGCGCTTTGCTTCATCGACGAGCGAGTCGCCCAAGGTCCCTGGAGTCTGAAGCATCTGGGCGAGCGTTGCGATGAGATTGCGTGACTGTTTACGGGCAGTGGCGATCACGCTGCGGATGTCCGCGAAGAGCGTTGCGTGCTCTTCCGTTCGGAACGTGCCGCTTATCTTCTCACGGATCTTCATCATGCGGATGTCGCGCTCGGCCTGATTGTTGTCGAAAGGCACGCCATCA
>JBDNIL010000238.1:0-18228 GCA_041688355.1 Verrucomicrobiales bacterium
CACTCGTCACCGGAAACGCCCGCGAGTTCTCACGCGTGAACGGCCTCCGTTTGGAAAACTGGACCTGACTCGTGTTCAGGTTCCTGTGTTCAGGTTCCCTGACAAACCGAAAGCCGGGAAGAGAGAGACGGCACGAGGTGCAGCCGTAGGGCGGACATCGAACCCCCTCCGACCCAGGGCCTTCGGCGGGAAGAACCGGAGTGAAACGGAGGTAGCCTGCCGAATGGCAGGAGCGAATCGAAGCGCAGCGAAGATAGACGGAATGAAGTGAAGTCAACCGTCAAAGCCGAGGGGATGAAAAAGGAAATTCCTAGCAATAATTATCCGATCTCCACTTCCGCCTTCCGTATCACGACGGGGTCGTCGCCGGCACCGGGTTCGTAGACGAAACCGCAGCGCAGAGTTCTGACGATCTTCGTTCTTCCTTCTCCGGCTTTGCCCTCGACGATCTGGATGCGGGCTCGCATCGCCGCTTCGACGGTCGTGCCGGGGGCATAATCGAAGGCGCGGAAGGAGCAAATCCCGAGGAGGGATTGGAAATCATGCTTTAGCAGCCCGACTTGGCGAATGAGATCCTCTTTCTCCTGCCGGTCCCCGCTTTTGAGGATGAACTCGAGCATCTCGATGCTTTTAACAAGGGCGTTCCCGACGGAGAGGTCGCGGTGGCGGTCATGCGGGGAACGACCCATCTCGATCATGGGAGTGATCGGCGCGGTGGGTGCGTCGGTGTCCTCCTTCGCCAGCGGGGGAGCGTCGGACGCGGCAGCCCCTTTATTTCTCTTCCCCAGGAAAAATCCCGCTATCAATCCGGCCACGAGCGCGCCCATCGCGGTGACGACGATAAGGACAAGGCTGATACCATCGGCGGCCTGATTGATGGGCAACTACAGTAGCGCAATGATCCCGTCGAGGTCCATCCGGAGAATCCCGATTTCGGGCAACATTTTTTCCAGAATCGTGTGATTCGTTTTGGTGGAGAGATCGGGCAAGGAATCAGGCTCGTTGAGGAAAACGGCCCGGCAGACGAGCCCGCTCGCCCTGATCGCCCGCACCGTGAGGAGCGAATGATTCAGCACGCCGAGACGATTCGCGGCGACGAGGACCACGGGCAGGTCCAGCTCTATCGCGAGATCGGCCATGGTCCGCTCGTGATCGAGGGGCACGAGCCAGCCGCCCGCGCCCTCGACGACGACGATCTCGTGCCGGCTCGCGAGGAGGTCGTAGGCGGCGCGGATTTTCGCGAGGTCGATGGGGTATGGGATTGTCGCCGCAGCGGGGGCGAGCGGCTCGGGGATCGACACGGGATTGACCATTTCAAGGGTGAGCCCCGCCGCCGCTCCCCCCGAGGCTTCGAAGATCGCGAGCGAGTCCTCGTGTCCGCCGCATTCGACTGGTTTCATGCCGACGGCGTCGATCCCAGATGCGCGCAGCCGTGCGACGAGACGAGTAGTCACCCACGTCTTTCCGACCCCGGTGTCGGTCCCGGTGATAAAAATTCCTTTTCCCCTCATGCTCCGATCTCGGCTCGTATTTCGGTCGCGATGGCGTCGGCTTCGCGGTTGATGTAGTCGGCGTCGCGTCCCTCGATGAGCAGACGCAAAAGTGGTTCGGTGCCCGAGTAGCGCAGCAGGACTCGACCGGCACTGCCGAGAGTCTTTTCCACCCCGGCAAGACGAACGGCCGCCGCGAGATCCTCTTTGGGCGGCTTCCGCGAGACGCGGATGTTGCGCTGGGCCTGGGGGAACTTGGTCATGACGCGGCGCAGTTCGCTGAGAGGTTTGCCGCTGCCCTTCATCATGATGAGCAGTTGCACGGCCGCCATGATGCCGTCGCCGGTGGTGTTAAAGTCATGGAAGATGAAGTGCCCGCTCTGCTCGCCGCCGAGGTTGTAGCCGCCCGCGCGCATCGCTTCGATGACGTAGCGATCGCCGACCCCGGCCCGGACGACGCGTCCCCCGGCCGCCCGGACTGCTTCGTCGAGCCCGCCATTGCTCATGATCGTGGCGACGAGGGTGTTGTCGGTGAGGGTGCCGGCGGCTATCATGGAAAGTGCCGCGATGGCCATGAGTTCGTCCCCATCGAGGACGGAACCCGTCTCATCGCAGAGCAGGACTCGATCCGCGTCGCCGTCGTGGGAGACACCAACGTGCGCCCCGGTCTCTTTGACGAGCGCCTCGATTACGGCGGGGTGAGTGCAGCCGCACTCGAGATTGATGTTGATGCCGCTGGGGTGGTGATGCATCGGCAGCACCTTCGCCCCGAGGGCGTGGAGGATGGCCTCGCTGGTGCGGTAGCTGGCCCCGTTCGCCGCGTCGAGGGCGATGACGAGTCCTTCGAGGAGATGACGGTCGTCGCCGACACTGTGACAGACGAAGTCGATGTAGCGTTCGGCTGCGCCTTCGAGGTGCGAGATGCGGCCGACCGCTCTGCCAGCCACCGCAGCGGGTGGTGCGACCACGCCGTTCTCGATCTCCCGTTCAAGGGCGTCGTCGAGTTTGTAGCCATCGGGCCCGAAGAACTTGATTCCGTTGTCATCGAAGGGATTGTGCGAAGCCGAGATCACAATCCCGAAGAGGGCGCCGGTCTTTTTCGTCAGCATCGCCACTGCCGGGGTCGGGATGACACCGGCGAGCTGCACGTCGATGCCGCGGGAAGTGAGTCCGGCGGCGATGGCGCTCTCGAGCATGTCGCAGGACTGGCGGGTGTCTTTGCCGATGATCACGGTCGGCCAGGTCCGCGTTTCGATTCGACGGGAAAGAAAGGCGTCTGCGGCGGCCTGGCCAAGTCTGACAACAAACTCCGGGACGAGGGGATAGGCGTTGGCCTTGCCCCGGATGCCGTCGGTGCCAAAAAACTGTCGCGTCTGTTCGCTCATGTAAAAAATAATGGGAGGAGTCGGGATGACCTGCGCCGTTCGGCGCGAGACGGGCCGGGCTCAGCCCCTGACGTCGCCACCGGGTATCGGAATCGGGACGCTCACGGGCGGGGGAATGAGTTGATTAAGCAGGGTGTCATCGAGGACGTGGCCGGTGGCCGGTCTCGCCGGAGTCGGGGTGGTCGTGCCGGGGACGGGGAAATTCTGGTTCCCGGAATCGAGATGCGACTTGATGAGATGCCAGATCGAGATCGCGATGAAGAGCGAGATGAGCTTGCTTTTCCAATTATCGACAAAGAAATGTTTAAGATTCCCCATCCTGACCCTCCTCTTCGTCTGAGTCCTGATTGCTGAGCAGGCCGTTCAGGCGTTCCCTGAGTTCCGTCTTTTCAAGGTCGCGCTCGAGCTTGCCGTTGATCGCGATGGAGATGGCGCCGGTCTCCTCGGAGACGACCAGGGCGATGGCGTCGGATTCCTCCGTGATACCCATCGCGGCCCGGTGACGCAGACCGATGCTCTGGTCGCTCAGTTCCCGCTGGAAGAGGGGAAAAACGCATCCGGCGCCGGCGATGCGTTCGTCGGCGATGCGGACGACCATGCCCCCGTCGTGCAGAGTTGTGCCGCTGTGAAAGATGGTATAAACGAGCTCCGGGGACAGTTGCGAGTCGAGAATCGTGCCGGTCTCGAGATACTGCTTCAGATCGATGCTCCGCTCGATCGCGATGAGGGCGCCGGTGCGCTTGCGAGAGAGATTCTCCACCACTTCGATGAGGAGATCGGCGAAGCGCGCCCGCGTCTTCTCGTTCATGGAGGAAAAGAGCCGGTGGCTCCCTAGTTCGGCGAGGGCGCGTCGCAGCTCGGGCTGGAAGATGATGACGAGGGCGATCGCGAGGATGACGGAGACGCTTTTCAGAAGCCAGCCGATCACGGTCAGATCGAGCCAGACCGAGAGCAGGGTCATGCCGATGTAGAAGCCGACGAGCGCGGTGAAGATACGGGCACCCCTGGTGGCACGGAAGTAGAGGTAGGTGTTGTAGAAAATGGCCCACAGGATCGCCGCCTCGATGGCTTGTCGCCAGTGCTGGCTGATAAACTGACTTACTGCTTCCATTTTTCGGCGACCGGTCCTCCTATGAGGCGGGAGACGAGGCTAGTTTACCACCCTGCGGCGCTTTTGCACCCGCGAGGGTGGGGAAAAGTTAGGGCATCGCCCCAGTTCCATTGTAGCAGACGGCCGCAAAAAAACCGCCCCTCCGGATGGAGAGGCGGTTTAGACCAAGGTTCTGAAAAAAGGATTCCCTGATCAGGGCACGGCTCAGAACGAGACGCTGAGACTGACACCACCGTGGAGGATGTCATTCTGGAAGGTCGTAACGTAACCTGCGGGCGAACCATTCCACCCGATGTAGGGAGTAAGGGTCGTGCGGCAGTTCAGCTCGATCGGGAGCGAAGCGGTTGCATAATAGTGATTCCAGCCGGTTGCGCCGCCGAAGTAGCCGTCGGAGTAACCAATACCCGCACCAACAACAACACCGATGCTGTCAGTAAGACCGAAAGTCTTCTCAACACCGACCTGGTGATACCAGCCGGAGAGACCGGCACCGCCGCCGCCCATGGCGTAGTTGGTCTGGGCAGCGAAATCAACGAAACCGAGGCTGCGAGTGATGTCGAGGCCGAGCTCACCGTAACCACCGATCGGGGCGACATTGGAACGGAACTCAGGGAAGACGAAGTGGGTGTACCCAACGGCAACGTCGAACCCGGCGAAAGTGCCGAGAGCGGCGCTGACGTAGAGATCGAGTTCGTCGTAGCCGGCGCCGGGGGCTTCATTGATCCCGTTGAGATACCAGGCACCGACAGTGATTGGCACCGCAAGGCCGTCGAACGTGTAGTTCACGTCGGTCCAGACGCTGTCACCTGCGAAATTAACACCGTAAAAGATGTAATCGCTCATGTAGCCGGTGCTGATCACGCCGCCGAGATCAACGCACTCCTCGATCGGAGCTTTTCCAACGGGGGCTTTCCCCCAGTCTCCCGCGTTAACGCCGAGCGTCATCGCGCCAACAGTTGCAACTAGAATGGCTTTCTTCATATATTTTCTTTCCCCTTGGGTTTGAGATGTGGTCGTAATAACTTGTTTTCGTTTGGCTCACTCTTTCGAGCTTTCCGTTTCGAGAGGAAAGCAGGATTCCTGCCAAGTTTCTCTTTTGAAGAAACGATTGTGCATTTTCCGGAGAAAAATCAGGGGATGGCAGGACCGGTCGCGGAATGACCTCAGACCGTCTCCCGCTCGGGCAGTGCCACCGAGGCGGAGGCCAGCGCGGCGATACCCTCACGACGCCCCACGAAACCCATCGTTTCATTGGTCGTCGCTTTGATCCCGACATCGCCTGCCGTGATCCCGAGGGCGTTGGCGATGGCGATCTTCATGGCTGCGGCGTGCTTCATGACGCGGGGTTCCTCGGCGATGAGAGTGGAATCGATGTTCTCGATCCGGCCGCCCGCCTCGCGGACGAGCGATGCGGCTTTTTCGAGGATTTTCAAGCTGCTGATGCCCTCGATGGAGTCGTCGGTCGGGGGAAACCAGTAGCCGATGTCGGGCTGCCCGATCGCTCCGAGGACGGCATCGGCGATGGCGTGGGCGAGGACGTCGGCATCGGAGTGGCCGGCGAGGCCGCGGTCGTGGGGAATCGTGATGCCGCCGAGGACGAGGGGACGCCCCTCTGCGAACTGGTGTACGTCGTAGCCGATGCCGGTGCGGTATCTCATGATTCAGGCGATGTCAGAGAGGTCTAGTTTTCCGTTGCTGGAGACGATGCCGGATTTGTCGGGGTTCAACTCCGAGGTGACGAGGGTCACTTTGCCTCCGCCTCGCTCGACCATGATCTGCCCGGCGGCGATATCCCAGATGCTGATCATTTCCTCGATATAGGCGTCGAGCCGCCCGCAGGCGATGTAGGCGAGAGCGAGCGCGGCGCTACCCATCATGCGGGTCTTGCGGACTCGGTGGGCCACTTCGCGGTAGCGCCCGAGCCCCGCGTCGATGGCCTCTTTTGACTTGGAAAATCCTATCGTCACGACGGCTTCGCCGAGCGAGGCGCGCGCGCTTGGCTGGATGGGTTTGCCGTTGCGCGTGGCAGGGCCTTCGAAGTCGACGGCGAACATCTCATCCATCATGGGATCGTAGATCGCCCCGATCTTGAGCTCTCCGGCGCGCCGCATCGCGATGGAGACGCAGAAATGGGGGATGCCGTAGTAATAGTTCACCGTGCCGTCGATGGGGTCGACGATCCACTGGGTCTCGCTCGCCTGGTCACCGGCGATGCCCTCTTCGCCGTAGATGGCGTGGTCGGGAAAGGTGGCGAGAATGAGGGACTCGATCAGCTTCTGACTCTCGACGTCGAGGGCGAGCTTGATATCATGCGCGGCGAGTTCGTTGACCTCGAGGGCAGTCTCGAAGTTGGCGCGGAGGAGCGCTCCCGCTTCACGGGCGGCGTGGATGGCGAGGGCAAGTTCGGGGGACATGGGGAAACAGGGGAAGCCGTCGTGGTGCGGGGGCGGTTTGGCAAGGGGACGAACGGTGTAGAGGAGTCCCAGTGGTTCGCGAAGTATCCGGCACCGTAGATCCAGCCACTGCCGATAGGTCGCGTCAGCGCGGTCTGGACCGGCTAACGAGCGAGTTTTCACGGGAGCGGGAGGCTCGCCCGACCATAGCCGGGCGAGGCGGGATCAATGCGACTGGCAGAACTCTTCGAAACGATCGAGGCCCTTTTTGATGACATCGAGGCTCGTTGCGTAGCTGAGGCGCACAGACATGTCGTGACCGAAGGCGAGACCCGGGACGGCCGCGACCTGGTAGCGGGAAAGGAGCTTCTCGCTCAGATTCATCGAGCTGAGCCCCATCTTCGTGGTATCGACGAGGAAGTAAAAGGCGCCATCGGGCTCGACCACTTCGATGTTTTTGATCTTCTGGAGACGGCTCAGCATGTACTGGCGGCGCATGTCATACTCCTCGATCATGTCAGTAACGAAGGTCTGCGGGCCCTGGAGGGCGGCGAGGGCGCCATACTGGGCAAAGGTGCAGGGATTCGAGGTGGTGTGGCCCTGGATCGTGTCGATCGCGTCGGCGATCTCCTGAGGAGCGGCAGTGTAGCCGAGGCGCCAGCCGGTCATCGCATAGAGCTTGCTGAAGCCGTTGATCGTGATCGTGAGGTTCTTGGCGGCTTCGCTGATGGCAGCCGTGCTGATGTGCTTTTTGCCGTTGTAGATGAGCTTCTCGTAGATCTCGTCGGAGAGAATGATGATGTCCTCGGAGGCGGCCACTTCGACGATGGCCTCGAGTTCGGCTTTGGTGTAGACCGACCCGGTCGGGTTGTTCGGGCTGTTGAGGATGAGCATGCGGGTGCGTCCGCTGATGGAGTCTTCGAACTCTTCGGCGGTGAACTTCCATTTGTTATCGCGCTTCGTTTCCACGAAATAAGGCTCGGCACCGACGAGGCGGACCATCTCGGGGTAGCTCGTCCAGTAGGGGGCGGGGATGATGACTTCGTCGCCGGGGTCACAGCAGGCGAGGATCGCATTGTAGCACGAGTGCTTCGCACCGCAGTTCACCGAGATCTGGCTGGGAGCGTATTCGATGCCGTTGTCGGCGAGAAGTTTGTCGGCGATGGCCTTTTTCAGCTCGGGAATCCCGGTGGCGGCGGTGTATTTTGTTTTCCCGGCGAGGAGGGCTTCGATCGCGGCATCCTTGATGTGCTGCGGGGTGTCCATGTCAGGCTCACCGGCACCGAAGCTGGCGATGTCCTGGCCTTCGGCCTGCATTCTTTTCGCCGTCGCGGTAATGGCGAGGGTCTGGGAGGGGGCGATCTGGGAAAATTTTTCGGCGATGAAACTCATGTCTGATGGGATGCTTTTGGGGATTCCGACCCGAACATCTGCAAGGCTCTCCCCGCCAACATGTTACCCATGCAGCACGGAGCGCGCCGCAGAACGTCGGGCCCTTCACGATACAACTCTCCCGCACTGACGGGGATTTGGTGATGGCTCGACCGCAACTCCGTGAACAATGCGGACGCTTCCCCTAACCGATCTGAGACCAGATTCAAGCGAAATGCTCCGAACCAGTAAATTTGTCGGGTGGAGGGCAGGCTTCTATCGCTGCTTTGAAGTGTTGCGGATCGCCGCCACCCGTCGTATTTCTCACCTGATCATGGCCGTAAACCCGAACATCTTTGCCTTTTTCGGCACCGACGAAGCTCTTGTAAAAGAGGCGGCGATGGCGCTCTCGGAGAAGATCGCCCCGAGCGACCGCGAGTTCGGTCTCGAGATCATCAGTGGGGGTGCCGACAATACCGAGCACGCCGTGCAGATCGTCTCGCGCACGATCGAAGCGATCCAGACGCTCCCCTTTTTCGGCGGCGACAAGCTCGTCTGGCTGCAGGGGGTGAACTTCTTCGCCGACAACCAGACAGGGAAGGCGGAGAGCACCCTCGCGGCGGTGGAGACCCTCGTCGGGATCCTCGCCGCCCATCTGCCGCCCGATGTGAGAGTGATCATCAGCGCCGGCGAGATCGACAAACGGCGCACTTTCTACAAAACCCTGAGCAAATGTGCCAAGGTCGAGATCTTCGACAAGCTCGACACGAGCAAGGCCGGATGGGAAGCAAATGTCATGGGCCACGTGCAGGAACGGGCCGCGGGGCTGCGCCTCGACTTCGAGCGCGGAGCGTTGGAGCGATTTGTCCTCCTCGTCGGGGCCGATACCCGCATCATCGACAGCGAACTGGAAAAGCTCTCTCTTTATACAAACGGGCGTCCCGTCACGGCGGAGGATGTCAGCCGCATCGTCGCGGTGACCCATGCCGGGGTGATTTTTGAGATCGGCGAGACCATCGCGAAACGGGATCTGCCGCGTGCTCTCAACCTCATCGATCAGCAGTTGCGAAAGGGGGAAAGCGCGATCGGGATTCTCCTCGCCTCCATCGTCCCGAAGATCCGCAGTCTCCTCCACGTCCGCGACCTCGTCGAGAATCGCGGGATCGCGGTGGGGCGCAGTTATCCCGCCTTTCAGGCCGCCCTGGCGAAGTTACCCGACGCCGAGACCGCGCACCTGCCGCGGACGAAAGAAGGGGCCATCTCCGCTTACCCCATCTACCTCTCCGGTCAGATCGGGGGCAAATTCTCCGCCGGTGAGCTGAAGAGCGCCCTCGAGGCCTGTCTCGAGGCCAATCTGCGACTCGTCACTACCGCCCTCGATCACCGTCTCGTCCTCCACCAGCTCGTCACCCGCATCCTCACGCGCCAGAGCTGAATCCTTTCCCGTGCCTCCATCGAATGAAACTTCTTCTCATCCCGCTCGGAATCGGACTCTTCGCCGGCATCATGGCCGGGCTCTGCGGTGTGGGTGGCGGCATCGTCATGGTGCCCGCCTTCGTCTACTTTCTCGGGATGGAGCAGAAAGCCGCGATCGCAACGAGCATGGCGGTCATCGTGCCGACTTCGCTGATGGCGATCGGGCGTTTTCAGCAGTCCGGACTCGTGCAGTGGCACATCTTCTGGCCCACCGCGATCGGGGCTATCTTCGCCGCCTACTTCGCGACCGGCTGGGTTCGCAAGCTGAGCAACGACCAGCTCACGAAGATCTTCGCCGTGGTCATGATCCTCGTGGGGATCAGCATGTTGTTTAAAAAATCGGCGTGAGGGGGACTACTTCACGACCGTGCCCTCCGTGGGGGCGGCGCCCTGCCACTCGATTCCCTCGAGTCCGCGGCCGTTGCTCACTTCACTGATTTCCTCGCCGATCATGTCGCCGCCTTTGAAAATGCGCAGGCGGATCCCGAGGACTTTGTCCGTCGCCGCCTCGTCCGTCTTTCCATTGTCCCGGTCGATGTAGAACTCGGTGTTGAAGGTGCGGGTCATGTCGAGACGACCGCCGGCAGCGATCTTCGGAACCTCGAGCTTCCCGGCGATGATCTCCAGTCTTGCCCTCTTCGCGCCACCGACAGCCATTCTCGTGTAGGCGTTGTTCCGAATATCGACAAAATCATCGATGTAGATCTCGTAGTGAATCTCGATCGCATCGGCGTCGCTGATGTCGCGGTTGAAAACGATCATCTCATAGGTGTGGGGGAAGGTCTTGAGCTTGTCGTCGGTCATGGACCCCGCCGCTTTCCCCTGTGTGACATCTTCCCGTTCTTTCTCCACGTCAAAAAAGTAACCGAACTTGAAACGCATCGCTCCGGGATTGGCGGCGATCCATTCCTTGATGAACTGCTGGTCTTCGAGTGAGAAGTTGGCAGCCGCTACCGCGAACTCCTTGGCACCCACTTTGATGATGACTTGATCGCCGGAGTGCGCGAGCAGCTCCCCGTTGATTTTCCGTCCGTCCTTGCTGGTGAATTCGCGGGCGTCGGCGTGGATCGTGGTGATCAGGACAAGTGCCAGGAAGAGGCAAAAGATTGACATAAACCTATTCGACCCAACTATCGCCCGAAGAGCAAGTCGATTTCACAAAAAAAACGTCTTTTCCGCCGTCCTCCGGAAGTGGGCATCCCTTCTCAGAACACTCGCCGAAAGACAAAATCCGTGATAGGATCGGCTCCTGATGGGGTGGCGACATTCAATAAGCCCGTGGCTTTTTATCCTGATGACGACGGCGGGGCTGGCGGCCTTTGAACCGCCCGTCTCGGTGCGTCCGCTCCGCAGCATCGCGGATATCCGCAAGATGACCTACGAAGAGTCGCGCCTCGCGCCACCCGTCTCCCTGCGCGTCATCGTGATCTCCCATCTCGCCGACGGGTTCGACGGACAGGATGGCTCGGGCGGACTCTTTTTTGAGATGCCGCCTGACAAGGTGCCCCGGATCGGGGACGAACTCACCATCGAAGGCAATGTCACGGGGGGCTTTTACGGCTCCTACGTCATCGTTGATCGTCTCGAAAAGCACGGTTCCACGCCGCCGCCCCGGCCCCTGAATTTTCGCCCCGACTTCGTCCAGACAGGGCTGGGGGATAATCGCTGGATCGAGATCGAGGGTCTCCTCGTCGATGTGAAATTCGAAGAGGGAAAGCGCATCGGATCCGGCCTGCTCGTGACCGGGCAGAGCGATCTCGTGATCCGCTTCCGCAACGCCAACGAAGACTTCGACGTCACCCGGATCGAAAAAATGGTCGGCTCGTGGGTGCGCCTGCGCGGGAGTGGTTCGCCGCTCTTTAACGACCAGCGCCAGCGCATCGGTTCCGACATCATCTGTTCGCGCCACCAGTTCGTCGAAGTCATCGAAAAGACAGAGGAGTCCGAGCCCGTGCGCCTCGACGAGATCGGGCGCTGGGACTCCAGCCGCACCCGCCAGGCTCTTGTCGAGACGAGCGGGACCGTCACGCTTGTGGAGGGGCCTTCGACCTTTGTGGTCCAGGCGGGCCTCTACGGGGCGCGCATCAACTCCCTTTCCCCGGCCGGTGTCGCCGTCGGCGATCTCATCAACCTCACCGGTCTCGCCGAGACGGATGGGTATTTCGTCGGTCTTCGCTACGCTAAGCTCGCCATGGCGGACGGCCCCGGAGACCGGGTCGAGGTGATCGCCGATGCCGAGCCGCTCTCCCGCGAGCATGCCTACCAGCTCGTCGCCCTCTCCGGCAAGCTCATTGAAAAAGGCCGCACTCTCATCAACTTGCAGGTCAATGAAGCGCTCGTGCCGGTGAGCATGCCGGCCGGCATCAGCGCGACCCTGCCGCCCGAGGGCAGCGAGCTCAGCATCCGCGGGGTCAAGCTCGTCGAGGCCGACGAGCGCGGCGAGGTACGCTCGGTCCTCATCGCGCTGCGCGACGGGACGGACATCAAAGTGCTCGCAGTGCCCTCGTGGTGGACCCCGGCGCGCTACTGGATGGCGATCCTTCTTCTCGCCGCCGGCGCGCTGCTCTTTCTAACATGGCTCCTCGCCCTCAATCGACGGGTCAAAAAGCAAACCACCCTGATCAAAGAGCAGATCGAGTCCAACGCCACCCTCGAAGAGCGCAACCGCATCGCCCGCGAGCTGCACGACACCCTATCGCAGGGATTCTCGGGTGTCGGCTATCAGCTTGCCTCGGTCTCGAACCACCTCTCCACAGATCCTGACAAAGCAAGAAAGAAACTCGATGCGGCACGGCAGATGGTCGAGCACTCACTCGCCGAGGCGAGGGAATCACTCATCGGTCTGCGCGTGCCGGCCGGGGCGGAGTCTCTCGATTTCCCAAACGCCACCCTTGCTGCCGCGAAGACGAGATGCGAGGAGGCCGAGGTCGATTTCGAAGCCGAGCGTGACGGATGGGGAGAAGACTCGAAGCTGCCACCCGAGACCGCCTACGCCTGCCACCGCATCGTTCTCGAAGCCGTCACCAACGCCCTCCGCCACAGCGGCGCGGCTCGGGTTCGTGTCTCCCTCGCGGCGGACGCCGGGCGCGCCCGCATCACCGTCGCCGATGACGGTCGCGGATTCTCCACCACCGCCCGGGCTCCCGAGGGGCATTTCGGTCTCCAGGGCATGCGCGAGCGGGCGCAGCAGCTTGGCGCCGCCCTCGCCGTGCAGTCGGCCCCCGGCGAAGGGACCTCGGTCGAACTTTCCCTGAATCTTTCATGAATAAACCCACCCTCACTTTATCCGTCATGCTCGTCGATGATCACCTCATCGTGCGGCGCGGCCTCGCCAGTCTCATCAGTGACGAGCCCGACCTCACCGTCGTCGCCGAGGCGAGCAGCGGCGAAGAGGCCATCGCCCTCGCCTCCGTCCACCGGCCCGATGTCATCGTCCTCGATCTCCGGCTCCGCGACATGAGCGGCATCGACGTGGCCGAGGCCCTGCGCGGTCACAAGATCCTGATGCTCTCCAGCTTCATGCAGGAAGAGGACGTCCGCCGCGTCTTCGACGCCGGCATCCTCGGCTACCTCTCCAAGGACAAGGACAGCGCCGAGCTCCTCAAAGCCATCCGTGCCGTGGGCCAGGGCAACCGCTACCTGCCGCCCGAGATTTCCCTGCTCCTCGCCAAGAGCGAACACAGCAGCCACCTCACCGCCCGCGAACTCGAGATCCTCAAGCTCATCGCCGAAGGCCGCGCCAACAAGCAAATCGGCGAGATGCTGACCCTTTCCGAAAACACCGTGAAAAATCACGTGAAATCCATCCTCGCCAAGCTCAACGCCAAAGACCGCACCCACGCCGTGACCGAGGCGCTGAAGAGAGGGCTTTTCCAGCTGGGGCGGGGGAATTGAGGGGTGGGGGGGGGGAAAGAGCGGATCGATCGTTCCCGTTCACCGGCTTCGTAGTGGTGACCTACAGGTCGTAAGGGGCGTCAGTGGGAGAGTGGTGGAGGGGCTGAAAGAGCGGATTGATCGTTCCCGTTCACCGGCTTCGTATTGGTGACCTACAGGTCGTAGGGGGATCTTCTGTGGCTGGCCTCTGTGAGGCCGGAGCGTGTGTCCGGACGTCCGGGCGCGTTCCATGACACCGTGAATCCAACGCGGCCTCACAGAGGCCACCTACATGTCGTAAGGGGCGTCCGTGGGAGAGGGGTGGAGGGGTGAAAAGAGCGGATTGATCGGTCCCGTTCACCGGCTTCGTAGTGGTGACCTACAGGTCGTAAGGGGCGTCCGGGGGAGATTTGCTGCTGGCTTTTTGCAACGTCGCCCCCGCTCACAACAAGCCCAACCCGCGCAGGGTCTCGAAAATGCCTTCAATCTGCTCGGCGCGCTTTTTGTTGGCTTTGCCGAAGGCGGCGGAGAGGGCGGCGGGATCGGGGCCGTGTTGGGGGATGAGCTTTTTGACAAGGGCGACCTGCTCGGGCAGGCGGACGGGCCAGGTCTCGACGGCAGTGGTTGCGGTCGACTTTGCGACGCTCCCGGGAGCGCGACCATCCCCGGGCGCCTCTTCGATCCCCAGATCGCTCTGCGTCAACGCGGCGGCTTCGGGATTCTGATAATCGGGCCGCAGCCAACGCACAAGTCCGCGTTTTTCTTCGGCGGCGCGTTCGTGATTGAGGGCGACGAGGCGGGTGAGGAGCTCCTGTGGAGGACGGGGTTGGCGGCGGGGGAAGAGGCTGGAAAGGTGATGAGGATGGGGATGGGCAGGATTTGCAGCTCAAGCCGATTGGGACTGCGCAGCGTGAATTTCACCCTGTCCCCGAGAACATATGGTCAAACACCGCCACTCTTACAACCCCGAACGCCTCGGCAATCCCGAGCTTGCCCGCGCCCGAAAAGAGCGCTATCTTCGCCGCCAAGCCGAGCAACTCGGATTCGCCTTAACTACGGTCCCCGGAGAAGTTTCATACGAGTCTAAGATCACAATTTACGACTTTCTAGGTCGGCAAATTGTTCAAGGGTTGCATGCTTGTTCAAGACCGCTTTTCTAAAAAACAAAGCAGTTGAATATGAGAAAGTGCGATCTGTGTGGGTTGAAAGCCACGTTGGAAATACAAAAAGAACGGAAGTATCGTTTCTGTTCTAAAGCTTGCTTGCGTGAGTATTCTGCGCTTCAACTGCAGGGAATAAATCAGCCTCGATTCTTTTCCAAAGATCAGATTCAAGGGATGACTGACGAAGAGCAAGAACAGTTATACAAGGAACGCCGTCTAACTAAAGAAGAATACTCTGGCCTTCGATGGTGGATGAAAAAGGGCTACGAGAGTTATCATTCAAATTTCTTAGGTTTTCCAAAGTTTGTGAAATAAATGTCAGAACAATAGATCTAATAGAAATGACCTCCACTCGCGAAAATCACTGAGCAGGAATTCGCTCTCTAAAGAATTTCTATCGGGGCGTCGCGACCGCGGGGATTCAATTCAACACGCACCCTCGTTTGCCCGGACGTTTCGGCCTCTTCCGCTTCTCCAAATAGTGTAAATTTTCGTCTGTAAGAGCCATAGCCGAGTTCGGCCCGAGCGAGGGATTGTATATTCAATTCACCCTAACCTCGTAGTAGTGACCTCTAGGTCGATACCGCCTTTGCACGAATACGGTAGCGACGTGGAAGTCACCACTACAGTTCTGCAACCACAGGGAACGGCCGCGTGGAAGAGCAGATCGTGTTGGTTCGCTCGACGGCGTCAAAGGCAAGGGCATCGGCAGGATGCCGATGCTACCGCGAATTCGCGCCTCCACTCACAACAAGCCCAACCCGCGCAGGGTTTCGAGAATGCCCTCGATCTGCTCGGCGCGCTTTTTGTTGGCTTTGCCGAAGGCGGCGGAGAGCGCGACGGGATCGGGGCCGTGTTGGGGGATGAGCTTTTTGACGAGGCCGACCTGCTCGGGCAGGCGGACGGGCCAGGGCTCGGCGGCGGTGGCCGCGGCCGACGTTGCGACGCTCCCGGGAGCGCGACCATCCCTGGTCGCCTCGTCCATCCCCAGATCGCTCTGCGTCAACGCGGCCGCTTGGCGATGAGATCGTAGTAGGCCCTGGTCATCGCGCATCACGTTCCCCGGAGATGATCACGCTAGAATCTGTGCCGCCACTGAAGGCGCCTGCTTCGAGGGCGGCTTCAAATTCCGGCAACAGTTTCCGTCCGGCCCAATAAGACGTCGGCGTTTCCGCGACCAGCGGAGTCGCCTCCCCGGCGAGAGCCGTCTTAATCAGATAAATCGTCTCCTGCGTCACGGAACGCCGGTGTGCCTCGGCCATCGCCTCGAGCTTGGCGAGAAGCTCTTCAGGGAAAGATTTGATGACGAGTGTAGCCATGGTAGTAAAAAGGTAGTGTTTTGCTTCCCTTTTGGCAACGATCGGTTTGAACGCCACGGTAGCGGATCTCGGCCCGAGCGACCGTTGGATGTCCAGGCTACTTTGCGTACCTCACCAAACAGCGTCAGGTGAGGTTTTTCTCCCCTTCTCGAAAATAATCCGTAATCATCGGGGTGGTTCCGACAATCACTCCCTGCAGGGACACCCCCCGATGAACCCTTTGAAAAATAACTCCGCCTCTGAGATCGAGCTCCTCATCGAAGCGCATCGGCCGCGCCTCCATGCCTTCCTCGTGTCCCTCACGGGGAGCCGTGCCGCGGCCGACGACCTCGCGCAGGAGACCTGCCTCGTCCTCTGGGAAAAGCGCGAGACCTTTGATCCGACCGGCGACTTCCGGGCGTGGGCCTTTCGCATCGCCTTTTTGCAGACGCAGAACTACCGCCGCAAGCTCGCCAGGCAGCAGAGTCGCGAGTTGCCGGGAGACGAGCTTTTTGATCGCATCGCCGCCGTCGCGACGGAATCGCACGGACAGAGCGATCTCGAAGAAGCCCGTCACGCGGCGCTCCTCACCTGCCTGAAAAAGCTCTCCGAAGCGCACCGCGATCTCCTCCTGAGCCGGTATCAGGACGGCACCTCGCTCGAGCACCTCAGCAGCGAGGCCAATCTCAATCGCAACGCGATGGCGCAAAAACTTTTCCGCATCAAACAGACCCTGCTGCGCTGTGTCGAAAGACAAATCGGCCCGGCCAAACTCTGACTATTTTTTCCATGACGCACGACAACGACAAACAGGAGTTCCAGGCCATCCTCGCCGCCCTGGGGGAACGGGAGCTCACTGACTGGGAACGCGAGCGTCTCTGGGACCTGCTCGCAGCGGACGAGTCGCGCCTGAGCGAGTTCGCCGACCACTGTTTCCTCGGGGCCGAGATGCAGTCGCTCACGGGCGCGCAACTGGCCGAGGCCGGGATCGAGCGCACCCCGGGTAATGTCATGACTCTGCCCGGCCTACGCGAGAGGCAGACGCGGACGAGTTTGTCGCGCTGGTCACGCCGTCTCGCGGCTGCAGGAGTCGCGGCCCTTCTCATCGCGGGGTTTGCCTGGGCGCTCCTGCCGAAGTCGGAAGAAAAAGACGAAGCCATCGCGGTGGCCCCGTCGGCTGATCGCCCCGTCGAATCCGCAAGCGTCCGCAAAGCCTCCCTCTCTCTCGATGATCCGAATGACGAAGCCGTCGCCCTCAGCGGAGCGGCCGCCCTCGCCAATAGCCGGACCCCGCGGGGCGGATTGCCCGAGGGATCCAGCACTGTGCCCGAGACGATCTCGTTTAATCATCACGTGCGGCCCATCCTTTCGGAAAACTGCTTCTTCTGCCACGGGCCGGATGACCAGAAGCGCAAAGCCGATCTGCGGCTCGACACGTTTGACGGAGCGACCGGGGATCTCGGCGGTTATGCCGCGATCGTTCCCGGCAAGGCCGAGACGAGCGAGGCCTGGATGCGCATCCTCTCCGATGATCCCGACGCGGTCATGCCTCCGCCGGAGTCCCACCGCACCCTGAGTCAAGCGGACCGCGAGATTCTGAAACGATGGATCGAGGGCGGTGCGGTCTACGATCCCCACTGGGCCTTCACGCCCCCGCTGCGACCCGAGGTGCCGGCGGTCAAAACGCCCGAACGGGTAAAAACGCCGGTTGATGCTTTTATCCTCGATCGGCTGGAGCGCGAAGGCCTCGAACCGAATGCGACAGCCTCGCCACGCGTGCTGCTGCGCCGCCTCTCGCTCGATCTCACCGGCCTGCCCCCGGTCCCGGCTGACCTCGCCGCCTTTGAAAAACAGTTTAATGCGGATCCCGATAGCGCCGTCGCGGGTGCGGTCGAGCGGCTCCTCGATTCACCTCACTACGGGGAGCGCATGGCGCTGCCCTGGCTCGACGCGGCGCGCTACTCGGACTCGAACGGCTTCCAGCAGGATGGCAATCGCCACCAGTGGCCGTGGCGCGACTGGGTCGTGGCGGCCTACAACGAGAACATGCCCTTTGACCGCTTCACCGTCGAGCAACTCGCCGGTGACCTCCTCTCCGGGCCGACCGAGAACCAGCTCATCGCGACCGCGTTCAACCGCAATCACATGCTCAACGGTGAGGGCGGGGCGATTGCCGAGGAGCAGCGTATCAACATCGTCATCGATCGGGTCGATACCACCGCGACGACCTGGCTCGGGCTCACGATGGCCTGCGCGCAGTGCCACACGCACAAATACGACCCCATCACCCACGAGGAGTATTTCAAGTTTTTTGCCTACTTCAACAACCTCCCCGAAAGCGGCGTGGTCGATCAGCGCTCCGGCCAGGGATGTGCCTTCGGGTCGGGAGCGACCGTGCAGGTCTCGCGGCCGTGGTTGAATCTCCCGACGGACGAACAGAGTGCCGAAAAGACGCGGCTGGAGACGGAGATCAAAGCCGCCGAGGCACGCATCGCGACCCTGACCGAGGCTATCGATCCGGCCCGAAAAACGTGGGAGGCCGGGTTCACTCCGGCAGAGCTGGAGGACCGGACGCGTTTTCCCGGCAGCACCTCGGTGATCCTGCGTCTGCCCGAAGACAAACGCAATCCGACTCAGAAGCGCGACGCGACCGAGTTTTTCCTGGTGA
>JBDNIL010000023.1:0-6102 GCA_041688355.1 Verrucomicrobiales bacterium
CATGCAACACTCTACCATTCTAAAAACAAATCGCCCCCTGGCCCGTCGCGCAGTGACAGCATTGCTGCTCCCGCTTTTTCTCCTTCCTTGCCCGGGGCAGGCTCAGGAAGACCTCTCTGAGACGGTCGTCACCGCGCAAAGCGCTGCCCCGGCACCCTCACCACGCCGCGCCCCTGTGGTGCGCCCGACCCCGCCTCCGGCCCCCTCACTCGTGCCCGAGCCAGTCATCGAACTCGAACCCCTCATTCTATCGGATAAAGTGAATGGTCTCAGGACAGGGACTCCTCTTATCGATGTGCCACAAAGTGTCACGGTCTTTTCCGAGGCGCAGATCGACGAACAGGGCTTTCTCAGCATCGGCGAGATCGTCGATTACACGCCCGGTCTAACCAACACACAAGGCGAGGGACACAGGGATGCTGTTGTTTTCCGCGGGGTTCGTTCCACCGCAGACTTCTTCATCGACGGTGTCCGGGACGATGTGCAGTATTTCCGCTCGCTTTACAATGTCGGGCAGGTCGAGGTTCTGAGAGGGCCCAGTGCTCTCCTTTTCGGACGAGGTGGTACCGGCGGAATTATCAACCGCGTCATGAAAAAGGCGGTGATCGATGATGACTTTACCAACCTCGGATATACGATTGATTCCTTCGGAGCCACTTACTCCGATTTCGACTACAACCAGTCCCTCGGAGGCGGCGGCTCCGAGGGCGGCAAGGAGTCAGTCACCAAGCCGTGGGGTGCACTCCGACTCAACGCCTTCTACGAGACTCTGGAGAATCATCGCGACTTCTACGGCGGTGATCGAATCGGCGTAAACCCGACAATGGCCATCCTTCTCGGCCCTGATACGAGGCTCGATCTCTCCTACGAATACAGCGACTTCGAAAATTTCATCGACCGCGGCATTCCTACGGGTGCGAACGGACTTCCGGTAGAGGCACTTTCCGGGATTGTTTTCGGAGATCCTGATCTCAATGTTGCCAATTTCGAGGCGCATGTATTCCGTGCCACGCTGAATCACCGTTTCTCCAACGACTGGAAGGGCCGGGTGACCACTTCGTATGCCGACTACAACAAAGCGTATCAGAACTTTTATGCATCCGACTACAATCAGGCAACAGACCTGATCACCATTGACGGATACGTTGACTCAATGACTCGACAGAACCTTGTCTTTTCGGGAGATTTGATTGGCGAATTCGCGACCGGGTCGATTGATCACAAGGTAATTATCGGAGCTGAATTCAGCAATACATCGTCCGATCAGGACCGTTTCAACTCATTCTGGGATACCAATCAGAGTGACACCGAAGTTTTCAATGCAGCCAACTTCCGTTTGCAGGGAGGCAGTGGTATTAATTCAGCCGGCCAACGCGCAACCAACAGCTTCAATGCGGATCTTGCTGATGATACCCGTGTCGAAATCGATACCTACTCCTTCTTCCTTCAAGATGAAATTGCCTTGAACGAACACTTCGACCTCATCCTCGGGGGCCGTTTCGACACTTTTGATATTGAGGTCTTCAATGCGGTAGATGGCGAAACGAGAACTCGCATGGACGAGCAATTCTCCCCGCGCCTGGGGGTGATCTTCAAACCATTTGAAAACGTTTCCCTCTACGGAAGCCAAAGTAAGTCGTTCCTCCCGCGCAGTGGCGAGCAGTTCGATAACATCAATGGTGACAACAACGCTCTTGATCCCAACATCTCTACCAACCTCGAGGCAGGCGTAAAGGTGGATATCAAACCCGATCTCAGCTTTAGTATGGCCGTCTTCGAAATCGAAGAGAGCTCTCCACAGGTATCCGATGCCGATCCTGCAACACTCGATGTCATTGATACGAAAACGACAGGTTTCGAAGCTCAACTCGCAGGCAAGCTCACCGATCAATGGTCGGTTCTAACCGGCTACAGCTTCCTTGATGGCGAGCAGGTTGATCGCGGCGGCCCTACGGGACTTCGCCCGCGTGAACTGCCCGAGCACACCTTTTCACTATGGAACAACTATCGGGTGACAGACCGGTTTGGCCTGGGCCTTGGTCTTGTTTATCAGGGCGACAGCTTTGTCAATAACAACAACACCGCCACGATGCCCGGCTACACTCGTGTCGATGCCGCCGCCTACTACCGGCTGAACGAGAGAACCCGTCTCCAGGTGAACATCGAGAATCTTCTCGATACCGATTATTTTCCCACGGCACACAGCACCCACGAGGTTACTGTTGGCCGACCGATCAACGCTGCATTTTCCCTTCAGGTGAGTTTCTGATCGACCGGTATTCTTACCAGTAAAACGGCGGTGAAGGCCCCCGAATATCCGGGGCCTGCTGCTTTTTAGAGCTGCGGGCGATGGCTCTGCCCTCCGAAACTCTCGCGTTTTTCTCTACTGCTTGTGCTGACGATCAAGAGCGTAGCGAAGGTCGTGAGACCTTCGGGCGATGGCTGCGGCCTCCGAAACTCTCACGAGTTTCGCTACGGCCTGCGCGAGCGATGGGGAGCGTGTCGGGACTCGATCACGGACTACCCATTTCCCTCCTCCATCCCGAAGATGAAAGGATGACATCCCCCCTTTCCCGCCGCCGCTTCACCGGACTCTCCCTTGCCAGTGCGACCTCCCTGCTTGCTCCGATGCGGGCGACGGCGGCCTCCGTCGAAGTGATCAAGACGAAGATCATCTCCCCGCAGGCAAATTACTACCACGGCTGGCCAACCCTGACACGCACCGAAAATGGCGGACTCATCGTGGTGTGGTCGGGACGGCGCGAAGGTCATGTCTGCCCCTTCGGCACCGTCGAAATGATGCAGTCCCGCGACAATGGCGCGACCTGGACTTTTCCCCGCACCATCCACGACGGTCCCATCGACGACCGCGACGCCGGCATCCTTGAGACGGCGAAAGGCTCCCTAATCGTGACCACTTTCACCTCCCTCGCCTACGCGCCGATGGTCGCGGAAGGCGGGTCCAAGGCCAACGATCCCGCCTGGCTCGCGCTACACGCCCGCATCACTGACGAAGAGACCCGCGAGGGCGAACTCGGGACCTGGTGCTTCCGCTCGACCGATGGCGGGCTCTCGTTCTCTGGTCGTATCGAGACGATCGTGAACAGCCCGCACGGCCCCTGCCAGCTCAGCGACGGGCGGCTCCTCTATGTGGGGAAGGAACTCTGGACCGGCGAGAAGCGCATCGGTGCGGCCGAGTCCACAGACGACGGCGAGACCTGGCAGTGGCTCGCGGAGATCCCCGCCCGCGAGGGCGACAAGGCGACGGACTACCACGAGCTCCACGCAATCCAGGCCGCGAGCGGAAAGATCGTCGCCCAGATCCGGAATCATAACGCGGCGAACAAAGGCGAAACGCTGCAGACCGAATCGACTGACGGGGGGAAATCGTGGTCCGTTCCCCGCTCCATCGGGGTGTGGGGACTGCCCTCTCACCTCCTGAGGCTGCGCGATGACAGGCTTCTGATGACTTACGGCTATCGGCGCAAGCCCTTCGGGAATCAGGCTCGCGTCAGCGCGGATGAGGGCGCGACCTGGTCAGAGCCCTTCGCCCTTTCCGAAGACGGGATCGGCGGCGACCTCGGCTATCCCTCGACGGTGGAACTGGAGGACGGTAGTTTTGTTAGCGTCTGGTATGAGAAGATGGCGGAGTCGCCCATGGCACAGCTCCGGCAGGCTCACTGGAAGATCAGAGCTTAGCCGCCGTGAGGTAGCGACTCAGCGCCCCGATGTTCTCCACGAAGACGGCGCTGCTGAGATACTCTTCGCCCTTCTGAAATTTCGGCTGCCCGACGAGTCGGGTTTCGCCACCGTCGTGGGTCGTAATCCAGCGCCCTTTTGCATCGAGGGCGGCAAGGATTTTTTCGACCGTCGCCACCTCGACCGCCGGTGGACCCGTCACTTCGGCGAAAGGTCGGCCGGCGATGAGGGCGCGGTAGGCATCTTTCAGAAGCGGCAGCTGCGACGGATTCTTCCAGCCGTAGTGATCGGGCAGGGAGGAGTCGTCGTTGGTGAGTTCGTAGCCCTTGCCGGAGCGCTGCATGTAGAGCGGCTTGTTGGTCCCGAGTTCGTAGTAGCGGGCGAGTTGGCCATCGGGCAGGAGGGAGCGCTCGAGGTATTTCACCCCCGCCACGACAGGCGCGGCAAATGAATTGTCTCCGCTCGCGGCGGCGATTTTCAGCAGCGCCAGGATCGCGTCCCCGGACTCGCGCCCGCTCACGGCCGGAGGCTCGAAGGCCCTCGCCCAGATCGGAAACATCGCCGCGCCATACTGCTGCGCCCAGCCCGGTTGAGGTTCAGGGAGCTGCGCGAGGAGGAGGAATCCGCCCAGTTTGGTGAGGGCCTCGAGATAGACCGGCTCTTTGTAGATCTGATGCGCGAGAATGAGCGTGTCGGTCACGGTGCCAGCGAGCCCGTCGTTGAGAGTGTATTCGTTCCAGTATTCCTTGATGCGGCCCTCGGTGCGCCAGTCATAATCGGGCAGCGACGCGGTCGTCCCCGCCGCTCGCGACTCGACCGGCCCGGTCCAGCCCTGGGGAAAAGCGCCGTTCGCATACTGCGCCGCGAGGAGCCGGGGCAGCGCATACTCGACCGCTCCGTGGATCTCCGCCTCGGCGAAGGACGTCGCCGCGTCCAGGAGTATCAGAAATCGCAGAGCAGCCTGGGAAATGTCGTCATCGAGGGTGGAGAAATTTTTTCCCTTCCCCTTGCCGTTCCTATACTGGTCGATGCGCGGACCCGAGCCATCGAAGTCGATCGAGTTGCGCCATCCACCCGACTCGAGCTGCCCGTAAACGAGGGCCTTACCCGCCTTTCTCGCGGCGTCGAGGTAGAAAGAATCCCCCGTCGCGGCGTAGGCGTCGAGAAAGGCGCTACCCACCGCCGGAGTACCGGGCGGCTGCACCCAGATCTCGGTCGCGGTGGCGGGACCTTCACCCAGTCGCTTCGTGAGACCGGTCGAGTAGTAGTAGACATAACCGCCCTCGAGCGCGACCTCACCGGCGTAAAACGTCCCGGCCCGCTTCATCGCCGCCGTGACCTCGGCCGCAGTCGGGGCGGAAAAGAGGGTCGCGGGCAAGACCGCCGCAAGGGCAAGTAGTGCAAGCGGGGTGGCGCGGGAGTGCATGTTCACTGGAGATGATTGTAGATAGTTGCCGCCACTCTGTCACCAATGAGAACGGAAGGAAAACACGACTCACTCCCCCTGCCCGATGCACCAGAGGGCGCTGTGGGTGCGGATAAAAACATCCCCGCCCGCGACAGCGAGAGAGGAGTTCGTCTCCTCGCCGAGATCACTCTGCGCGATCAGTTTGAAGCCGGCGGGATCGGCCGCAAAGACGACCGTGTCTCCCGCCTGGCTCAGGGAATAGATACGGTCCCCGGCGATGACGAAGGAGCCCCATGACTTCCCTGCTCCGGGCAGTCGGGCTTTCCACAGAGTCTTCCCGGTTTTCATCTCGTCGCAATAGACGACCCCGCCGCTGTCCTGATAGTAGAGTTTGCCGTCCCGCGTGACGCCGCTCCCGATGCCGCCATTGTGCCGCACCTCGTGCCAGAGCCGATGGGTCTCCGTGACATCGCCCGCTCCGCCGACTTTCACCCCGATAGAGTTGCCGTAGTAGCCGCCCATCGCGACAACGACACCGTCATCGTAGACGGGCGAGGTGTAGATGAGCGGATTGAGCCCCTGACAGGTCCATAATACTTTCCCGGTGGCGGGGTCGAAGGCTTTCATTTCGAGGGGGAAACTCATGATGAGCTCGGTCCGCTCGCCCGTCTCGACGAGGATGGGAGTGCTGAAAGAACCGATGACCCCGGAATCGCTTTTTTCCTGAAATCCGTCAGTACGCCCGACCGGTTTCCACTCGGGCTCTTTCCATTCCCAGACCGTCGCGCCTGTCTTGCGGTCGAGTCCGTAGAGAACCGCGTCTTTGGCGGGTCCGTGATAGTGAATGACGAGATCGCCGGAGAGGACGGGCGAGCTGGAGTTGCCCCAGACATGGTCGATCGCGCCGAGATCGCGATGCCAGAGCTGTTTGCCCTCGTGATCGTAGGCCACGACCCCGGCCGAGCCAAAGGAGACGACAACACCCGCCTCGTCGA
>JBDNIL010000239.1:0-3900 GCA_041688355.1 Verrucomicrobiales bacterium
ACCGCGAGAGTCATGGTGAACCGCATCTGGCAGGGGCATTTCGGGGCGGGGCTTGTACCTACTCCGAGTGACTTCGGCAACAACGGTATGCCGCCATCGCACCCCGAACTGCTCGACTGGCTCGCGGCGGAGTTCATGCGCTCGGGCTGGTCGGTGAAGCACATGCACCGTCTCATCGTGCTCTCACAAACCTATGGGCAAGGGAGCCGGCAGGACCGGCAAGGGAGTGATGGAGTGGTGGAGCATGGGAGTGATGGATCAGGAGATCTCACCACTCCAGCACTCCGATACTCCACCGCTCCATGGGAGGCGGACGCCGACAACCGGCTGCTCTGGCGTTACCCTTCACGCAGGCTCGAGGCCGAGGCAATCCGCGATTCCATGCTCGCGGTGAGCGGAAAGCTGAATCTGAAAATGTTCGGAGTCGGCTACAATCTCTTCGATCAGCGGGGCGGGCTGAGCGGATTCAACCCTATTGAGTCCTTCACTGAAGAGGGCCAAAGACGCATGATTTACGCCCACAAGGTCCGCCGCGAGAGCGAAGCGGTCTTCGGGGCCTTTGATTGTCCCGATGCCGGCCAGAGTACCGCCGTCCGAATCGAATCAACCACCCCGATCCAGGCGCTGAATTTGTTTAACAGTCGCTTTACCCTCGATCAGGCGGACGCCTTTGCGGAGCGGGTGGCACGGGAGGCGGGACCCGCAGCGGAGGATCAAGTGAAGCACACCTACCGGCTCGCCCTGTTGCGCGATCCCGCGCCGGACGAACTGGCGGAGTCTCTGCCCATCGTGACCGACTACGGCGTCGCGGTCCTCGCCCGGGCCCTCTTCAACAGCAACGAGTTTCTTTTTGTGCCTTGAGCGCCGCTCAGTTGGCGGCTTTCACCCGGAGGAAGCGTTTCTCGCCCGTACTTATCGGAACCGAGTCGCGGACGATGAGCAGGGTCGGGGTGCTCGTCACGGTGACGAGGCCGCCGGGGCTCCAGCTCGAGAGCTCATCGCCGCCCTCGACGCTGAGGGTCACATCGGTGGCGGCAGGATTGCGCCTCACCGTGACACTGAGGTAGCGTAGACCGCCGACCTCGGTCATGCCGAAGGTGATCGCATCGCCGGTGTAGAGTAGGGGATCGCTATCAGTGGCATACTCGAGCAGATTCCCGAGTCCATCTCCGTCGGCATCGACTTCCGCACCGGCGATGGCGGGATTTTCAAAATCGTCTCCGAAGCGGCTGAAGCTCCATAGCTCGTAGCGTGAGTCTGTCGCGATGATGGTGGCGTCGTCGAAGGTTTTCACTTCGCCGTCGCTGGCGATCAGTCTCAGGACATAGGTGCCGGGCAGGGTAAAGGTGTGGTTCGCGTCGATGACCGCCGGGTTGCCGAAGGAGACAGTGCCGGGTCCTGACATTTTCACCCAGCTCGTCGAGACCGCGCCTGGCGTTGCAGGCAGACTGTCGTCGGTGACCGAGGCTGTCGCACCGATGTTGCCACTGAGGAGCACGATCCTTTGCGACCCCGCCTCGACACGGGGGCCCAGATTGGTGCTGGTGAATCCGCTCATCTGACTGAACGTAGCGATCTGGATGGCGGTTCCGCTACTGCTGCTGCCGTTGGCGGCGGTGACGCCGACCCGAAGCCCGACAGGGAGGGACGCATTGGTATGTTCGCGGAGCTTCCAGCTCACTCCGTCGGTGGAAACCGAGGCGGTGAAAAGGTTGCCGGTGCGTTGCAATCGCATCCAGAGAGGTATGGCCTCGTTGATTGCGCCTCCGATCGCAGTCGCGGTGCTACCTGCGTCGGTATCGCGGGCGAGGAGCTTGACGCCGGTCGTTTCTTCGTGAGTCAGACTGACGTGGCGGGCGTTTGCGGTGATGCCGTCCCGCGCCATGAGACCGACACGGGCTCCCGGCAAGGTCAGGGATTTCCAGGTGAGGCGAGCGCGAAGATCGAAGTCACCGTCGATGAGTTCGTTGTAGAAATGGAGCTGGTCGGCGTTGCCGGCGGGACCGAGCCCTGCGCCGGCCACGGTCAGGATCCCGCTCGAAATAGTGCTGGAGCCTGAGCGCGGAGTGTTCACATCCAGTGGAGCGGGGGGAGATGCGGCGGTGTTTCTCACCTTCACTCGGACGAGCGCGCTGGAGGTGTTGTGGCCATCTGATCCCGAGAGTCGCACTACATAATCGCCGATGGCGGGAAAAACTGCGGTCGTGTTGACAGCGGCGGGGTCGCCGAAGATGGCGGTCGCCGGGCCTGAGACCTGAGTCCAGGTGGTCGTGAGGGCGGGGAGGGGACCAACGCTGGTGATAGTGGCTTCGAGGATGAGACCTGCTCCCGGCGGGATCGTCGCGGTCGCGGTCGTCGGGCTCGTGATGGTGAGGGTCGGAATGTAGTCGTCGTCGGCGATGGAGACGGTAGCGATCGACGCGACGCCGAGTAAGTAGGCGGCATCGGCGAGGAGTTGCAGGGTCACGGTCTCCACCCCTTCTACAATCAGATCAGGTAGGATGGGGACCGGAATGACGATGCTGCTCGCGCCTGCGGGAATGACGGCCATGTTTCCAATGGCGGTGTAGTCGAGATCGGGGGTGCCGGTGCCGCCGACGCTCCAGTGGACCGTGAGAGGACTCCCCGACGCCCCGCCGCTGCGGGTGATCGTGAAGGCACCGGGATCATTGCCCGCCTCGGCAGCCTGCGGGTCACTGGCCGTCACCTGAATGCTGCTTGGGAGAGGCTGCAGAAGGACCTCGTCAAAGGTGCGGGCCTGTCCGTCATCGGCGACGAGCCGGAGCCGGTAGTCGCCCTCGACCGATGTCCCGGCGGTAATGTCCGTGGCCGCTGGATTATCGAAGCTCACCTCGCCCGGACCGCTCCGTTTGCTCCAGAGGGTCGTGACTGCGCCGGGTGGACTGGGGAACCCGTCGTCGGTGACCGTGCCGTCAATGGTCGAGGTGATCCCGTCGTAGCTGAGGAGCCGGGTCTCGACGAAAGGCGCGGTGTTGAGCGGGACGACGGAGAAGTTTGAAAACGCCGCGGTATTGAGCCCGACTCCGCTGTTGTTGTTCACCGCAAATCCGACGAGGACCGGCGAGGTCATGATCACGGTCTGCGGTTGCCCCACCTGCTGCCAGGTTCCGGGTGCTCCGCTGACATCGGGAGCGTGGAAGGCGGTGATCTGATTGCCGCGTCGGATCATGCGGATCCAGCGCAGCTTCCCGGTGAAGGTGGGCACTCCGCTCCCCGAACCGCCCGCAACGGAGGTCCAGGAAAAGCCATTGTAAGAACCTGTGGGTATCCGCCCCATGAAGGCGGTGCCGCCGACCTGGGAACTTTCGCGGATGACGATGCCGCTCCTCGCCGAGCCGGCGCCGCTCGTCGCATCGTTGTGACGGGCCGTCACCATGAAGTCGCCCTGATACTGCGAGCCGTGAAAGAAGCTGCCATTCGGTCCGCCGGAGACTGTGTAGACGCCGGTCGTAGAGTTGTAGGTTGAGGAACCGGGTGTCGCAAAAGCACTGACCCCTTCGTCCTCCCGCAGGATCGAGGGGCCGACGGGTGCGGGTGTCAGGGTGACATTGTCGATCACGCCGGTCGCGACACTGGCCGTCGAGCTGCTCGTCGTGGTGAGACCGAGCGAGGCATCGGTGTCCATGCTGATCGTGGTGGGAACGCCTATCTGTGTCCAGTTCCCGGGGCTGCCCGCGACGTCGGGCGCGTAGGATGCGGTGACCGCGTTTGTCGTCGCATTGCGCTCCAGTCTCAGCCAGAGAGGGAGCGCCGACGACGCGGTCGTGGAAGAGTCCGCCGCACTCGCCGTCGTGCGGGTGCGGAAGCGGACGACATTGCCCGGTTCGCACCCGAGCACCGCCCTGCGGGATCCCTGCCACATCGTGTCGCGCATCGTGA
>JBDNIL010000240.1:0-19646 GCA_041688355.1 Verrucomicrobiales bacterium
GACCTCGCTCTCACTGATGACTTCGTCCTCCACGCCGAGGGAACGCAAGAGATCTCGGTCCTGCTCCCGCATCCATTGCGCGAGGGGAATATCCAGCTCCGGCAACTCTTCGGAGGAGATATTGGACATATTGAAGCGATCCGTGTTCAGCGGGCTGTAGGGCATGCCCATTCCCGGGATCGGGCTTTTCTCGAAGAGGGAGATCCGGCTCAGTTGGCGCTTCAGGATTTCCACGTGATCGAGCAGATGCTTGAGAAGATAAAGGGCGGAAGCGCCGCTCCCGATGACTGCCAAATGGTGATTCTTCATCATGGGAGCGCGCGAAGGCCCGTATGGGATCAGGGATCAACGGACGGCAGCCTTGTTGAGACCGCTCGAGAAGAGCCCGCCCGTCGCGATTTTGGTGATCGCCGAGTCAGCGTTGCTTTCCTCGTCGAGGGACTTGTCGAGGAGGCTAACGTCGTCGTCGAACTCCAGAACCTCGGCGAATGCTTTGGCGACGCCGTAGCCGGCAATTTCGTAGTGCTCCACCCGATTGGCAGAGGCGATGATCACGGCGTCCCTCACATCGCCGGGGATGGTGTCTTCAATGTGCTTTTCGCCCTCTTTGATGAGCCCCTTCATCGCATCACAGGTTTCGCCTTCGGGCGCGATTCCGTGAGCCGCACAAATGCGCTTGAGCCGTTCGGCCTGCTCA
The DNA here is from genome assembly GCA_041688355.1 of Verrucomicrobiales bacterium. Taxonomy (GTDB): domain Bacteria; phylum Verrucomicrobiota; class Verrucomicrobiia; order Verrucomicrobiales; family DEV007; genus Arctic95D-9. The sequence continues at coordinate 698 of JBDNIL010000240.1, forward strand.
CGGGTCTCTTCGAGGTGGCTGCCGAGAGCTTTTTTGAGGTCATCGCAGGTGGCTGCTGACTTCATCGCCGGCATCGCCTTGAGGAGTTGGGTCTCCGCACTGTAGAGGTCGCGAAGCTGGTCGTAATAGAGATCGACGAGAGTAGTAATCATATTTTTTTCTGAGTTATTTCGTTTTTAGTGAGGATGTAGTTTCCACCTCCCCCCTGCTTTGCAGGCGACGTGCCAAAGTGCCGAAGCCCGCCACCACGGGGTAGCGAGCGTGTCGCGAGATTCGGCTGAGTGCATTGTGCAAGGGTTTTTCAGACAAAATGGAGAGAGTCCGCAGGCCGGGGCTGCCACCGGATCGACCACCACGAGAAGAATCTGTCAGGGGCCCGGCCGGTGCGAATGGAAGTAAAATGTGCCGTGAAGCGAGCTCGCAGCGCTCCCCTTCCGCCGCATGAGGCGGGCCGTCGCAATCCAATCAGCGCCCATGGGAGCCACTCCGGCCAAAGAAGGTGGCGTGATCTTCAAAGTGCGGGCTCATGCATCGGAGGTCCACGTGGTGGGCGACTTCAATGATTGGGATCCGCGGCCTCTCATCCGCTGGAACGCGACGGCGACCTCTGGGGCACCCTCGTCGGGGCGGCAACCGTCGGCTCCGAGTATCAGTTTTCCCTCGCGACCGGGCAGGGTGTCCTTAAACGCAACGATCCCGTCGCCGGGGCGATGACAAGCTCAGTCATAACGAACTCGCAATCGTGCTTGCAGAGTGCCAGAGGGATCCGGCACGGTGCAATCATAGAGGCTGGCATCTCCTCGTGGATCGGATGAGATCGATTCAAGACATGAGTCCCTTTTCTCCCCCGGAAGCACTGAAGAAAACTTACTCCGCGAATCTCCGAACCCCATCGAGCAGGGAACGGTCGAGGGACTCTCCGTGGAGGACAGATAGATCGCCGGTAGTCTCCAGTACGACCGCCCGTATACCGTCGAAACTGGTAACGTTGGCTTCCCTCAGCTTCGCGACGATGTCAGCTTGAGTAATGCGGGATCTCTCCAGAGCCAAGGGGAAGAACTGACCGTCAAGCATCAATAGTAAGGGCTCATTTTCGAGGAGAGATTTGGCAGCTTCGCTCCTTCTGCGGAGCAGGGCCAGGAGCCACTGTATTCCAAGGATGGAGCCTATCGCAATGACGGGCTGGCAAAAGGGGTCCGATTGCAGCGGTCAGTGTAAGGGGGAGGAACCGGAAAAACCGGCTTTTATTTTAGCACCGCTTCTTTCTGTGGCCAATCCCAAATGCTGGCGGAACTCGCGCGCGCCTACTAAAAACGGTTCGCTTTGAACCTCGCGTATCTTTAACGCCGATCTGCCGGCCTCGGCGCGGGCCGCACGAAAGTTTTTTCGAGGTGGCATGGATCATGCAAAAACGTTTCGGCGTGTCATTGACACTTCAGATTCATTCCAACCCATCCCCCCCCCTCCTTAGTCATGTATCACCACATCAAAACCCTCATGTAGACCGTTCGCATTGGAACTCCTGATCCCGCGTTTGGAAACATGCTTCTCGAGCAATTCGGAGGAGCGAACGGCGAGTTGGCCGCCGCCATGCAATATTCGATCCAAGGGCTCAATTGCGACGATCCCGCCCGCAAGGACATGCTCATGGATATCGGGACCGAAGAACTCAGTCACCTCGAAGTCGTCGGGACACTCGCTCGCATGCACCTCAAGCCCATGAAAACATCGCGCGAGGCGGCCGAGGCCGACCCGCTCGTCGCCATCGCAGGCGGGGGTGGCGTGACGCTCTGCAACTCCATGGGGAATCCGTGGACGGCCGATTATCTCAAAATCACCGGAGAACTCGACGTCGATCTACGCAGCAACATCGCGGCGGAAGCGCGGGCCAAAATCGTTTATGAGCGGCTCATCAACTTCACCGACGATCCGGGGACGAAGGACGCCCTCCAGTTTTTGATGACCCGGGAGATCACCCACATGAAGGTTTTCATGTGCGCCCTCGAGAGCATGGGCAAAGATCCGCTCGAGATAGGACTCATCCCACCCACCCCCGGCATCGTCGATCAGTATTTCAACGACTCCACCGGCGAGAACGAAGAGGGCGACGAGGATTTCACCGGCCCCTGGAATAAGAGCAATGGCATGGTCATGGTGCAGGGACCGGCTCAGCCGATCGCCGAGGCGACTGCCGGGGAAGTGCGGAGCGAACTGCGGAAAGCGGCAGGCAAGAGTTCTCCGGCAAAAGCTCCGAGCAAGAAGAAGACGGCGTCCCAAGGGAAGCGGTAAGAAAAAAATTTCCCGGCAAAAGCTGCCGACCCTTGCACTAGGAAACATCCCGCTGAAAAACCGAATCAAGGATCGCGCGGGGCCCGCTCTCGAGGCTGCTGGACCACTTCTCGGCGAGGCGCTTCACGAGACGACGCGGCACTTTCAGATAGGTGTCGGGGAGGGACCAGTAGCGAGCCTGCCCGGCGAGAAGCCCGGCTTTTGCTGCATGGAAATGATTGCTCAGATCAGGGAGATCGAGAGACTCTTCCCTGGTCTTTTCAAAGACGCCGAAGAGATTGCCCGGAAGCACGCTGAGACTGACTTTTTTTAATCCCGCCTTCGCCGCGACCGCCTCGAGGGTGAGCGCATCGAAGCCGAAGAGATGGCCCTCGTGCCATTTGTGATCCATCCGCATCCCGGGGAAAAGGATATCGGGAACCTCGATCAGGAAAAGTCCGCCGGGCTTCAAGTAAGCGCTCATACGGCGCAGGTCATCGACCGGATCGGCGAGGTGCTCGAGCACCTGGAAGAGAGAAAGGACATCGAAGGACGCCTGCGGGAACGCCGACTCCTGATACATCCCGAGCAGGACATCGACGCCGTAGTTGTCCTTGGCAAAAGTCCCGTAGCCATGGTTCGGCTCGATTCCGAAGGACTCGCAACCGAGAGTCTTCATGTAATAGACCCATTCTCCCCCGCCCGCCCCGATGTCGAGGCAGCGCATCCCCGCCTTCACGACATGACCCGAGTGCCGTAGGCGATCCCGGCAGACCCGCGCGGCCCGGAGAATGTGTTTGGGTTTTGGCGTGATCGTCTGTTTGTAGGAGACACGGTATTCCTCTCGGTAAAACGTTGCGAGGTCCTCGACCGGGAGCGGATCGACGTAGACGATGCCGCTCGCGAGCGAGATCACATTCCGCAGCTCCCCGCCATCGCGCGAGCGGGTCGCAACCACTTCCACCTCCCGCGTTCCCGTGAGAGGACAGGGACGGTCAGCCGTCACTCGATCAGATATCTGGGCCATAGCGAGTTGTAGTTAGCACAGCTCTATTTCTTCGCGAGAGCGTTTTTCATTTCTTTGTCGCCCATGCGCGCCCCCGCACCTCAACCCAATCCGAGAGCCCGCATCGGATTCTCGCGATAGACCCGCTGGACCTCCGCGTCGCTGAGACCGAGATGTTCCCTCAGATTCGCCGCGACCTGGTGCCCGCGTATCGTCGAACCGGCGAGGTTGGGCGAGCCGGGGCGGCGCGCCACTCCCGCTTCATCGACCTCGACCGGCTCTCCCGATAGTTCATAGGTTCCCGGCCCGAGCCCCGCCGCCATGATCGCATCAGTCGTGAAAATGGTCCGCTCGAGCCCCGCGACCTTGAGGTAATTCTTCAGGGCAAAAAACGGAACATGGGCCCCGTCCGGGATGAAACACAGCCAAAGCCGATCCGAGAGAGACAGGACACGCTGGATAAAATTGTCGTGTCTCGGCAGGATCACCGGACATCCGTTCCCCACGTGGGTGATCATCGACAGACCCGCGTCGATGGCCCGCTCAAGCGTCTCAAGATCGGGATCACAATGCCCCGCCGAGACGGTGACGCCCTGGTCTACAAGGAAACGCGTCGTCGCCGCGCCTTCATCAAACTCAGGGGCCAGGGTCACCAGCCTGACCAGTCCTCCACCTGCCTCGAGCAACCGGGCGGCGGCTTCGACCTTCGCCGGTCGCACCCATTTCGCGGGATGCGCCCCCACATAACCGGTCTCGGGACTGATGAACGGTCCCTCGACATGGAACCCTTTCACCATCTCACGGATTAGTGAATCCTCTTGGCGGAACCGCACCATTTTCTCCAACCTCGCAGCGAGGGCATCGACCGAGTCAGTGATCATCGTCGCGAGGATGCCGCTGATACCATCGCCCTCCAACGCTTCGCAGGCGTGGCGCATTTCCTCAATCGTCATCTCGCGGGAGCAAAAATCCGTCCCCGCGTAGCCATTAATCTGGAGATCAAAATAGGACATGGTCTCGTCTTACTCTTCTATCTCTATCGGAGCATCCGGCATCGCATCGAGAAAAATCTTGCCGTAGCGCTTGCTCAGGACACGATTGTCGAGGATCACGACCATGCCCTTGTCATCGCAGTTGCGGATGAGGCGACCGACGCCCTGGCGCAACTTCAGGATCGCTTCGGGCACACTGTAGTCCATGAAAGCGTTGCCGCCGCGCTCTTCGATGAACTCGAGCCTCGCCTGGGTGAGCGGGTGATCGGGCACCGCAAAGGGCAGGCGGGTGATGATCACATTCGTGAGGGCGCGCCCCGGCACGTCGACCCCGGTCCAGAAGCTGTCCGTCCCGAAAAGCACGCTCGTCTCGTCCGTTTTGAAATCTTCGATCAGCTGGTTCCGTGACACCCCCGATCCCTGGGCGAGGAGTCGTATCTTCTCCGTCTGGAAAAAGTCCGAGAGCTCCGCTACCATGCGCTGGAGCAGCTTGTAACTCGTGAAAAGGACAAAGGCCCGCCCGCCCGATTTTCGCACGAAATGCCGAATCCACTGCGCCAGAGCCGCGTCGTAGCCGCTCTCGGAGGGCTCCGGCATTTTACGCACGAGATGGATCTTCATCTGCTTCGCATAGTCAAAAGGGCTCCCGATGCGGATCGCCTCCACATCCCCCGCCCCGACCCGACCGCGGAAGTAGCTGAGATCGCGCTCCCCGATGCCAAGTGTCGCGCTCGTAAAAATGCAGGGCCGGTCCCGCTCGAAGAAGACCGGACGCAGCAGCTCGGCCACATTGACCGGAGCCGCATTCAGGCTCAGCGACTCGCGCTCATTCTTCTCGACCCAGTAGACGAGTCCGTCGTCCCGCTGATCGAGGAAGGTCGCCAGCGCGGCACGACAGTCGGCGAGGCGGCGTGCCAGCTCGGTCAGCTCGCTCTTCGTTGACTCCTCCGCCAGATCGGCGATGGCCCGGGCGCGGCGACTCACCTCGATGAGCCCGCCGCCGAGGGTGTCCTCGACGAACTCCGGCTCGCGGATACGGAACTCGCGACCGTATTCCCCCCACCGGCAATTTCCCTCGATCGCCTGGAAAAAATCGTCGATCTCATCGAGCAGCTTCATCGTGATGCGCCGCCCCTCCATGTCTCCAGTTAGTTGAAAAAGACCCTTCTTGTTCTTAGGGTTGAACAAGCGGTGAAGATCGAACTTCATCCCCGTCTGCGAGAGTGAGATCCCCAACTGCCGCGCCGCGACCTGCTCGAGAGTATGCGCCTCGTCAAAAATGAGGAAGTCTTTCGCGAAGAGAAACCCCTCGCCCGACTCGTTGAATTCACTCTGACTGTTGAGCAGGGTGAAGAAAAGAGTGTGATTCACCACAAGGACGTTCGCATCGGCGATCTGCTTGCGGACTTCCTGATAAAAGCATTTCCCCGAGGGCGCGCAGCGTTTCGGAGTGCATGCGTGGGTCTCGCTGCAGACGTGCGACCAAACCCGCGACGAGGGGGCAAAATCGAGATCGCTCAGGGTGCCGTCCTTCGTTTTTTCGGCCCACTGCCAGATGCCCTTCAGCTCCTCCAGCTCCGAGGCAGTGAAGAGCTCGCCCCCGCCCGACATCGCAATCTGGAGGCGCAGGGGGCAGAGGTAATTGCGCCGTCCCTTGAGCAGGAGCGCCCGGAAAGGCTGATCGATGACCGATTGCAACAGCGGGATGTCCTTTTCGATGAGCTGCTCCTGCAAATTGATCGTGTGCGTCGAGATGATCGCCTTGCGCCCCTCTTCGAGCGACTTGCGCACCGCCGGCGCGAGATAGGCGAGGGACTTGCCGACTCCGGTGCCGGCCTCGACTACGAGCGGTCGCTCCTCCTCGAGAGCCCGGGCCACCGCGACCGCCATCTGCTGCTGCTCGGGGCGGAACTCAAAATCTTTCAGACGCGACAAGGCCCCACTTTTCCCGAAAAATTCGGAAGTAAAGTGGACCAGGGAGTCGGCAGTACTCCCGAACTCTGTCAGCGAGATCACGGCCTTCAGCCTTTCACTGAAACAGTGCTCTAAGCAAGAGGGAAAACAGACCGACTCACCGGACCATCCATCCGCTTAAGGCTAGTAACGCAAACCCGTTGTGTTATACCAGATTCCCTCTATCGTCTTCCCTCATGAAATCTGCCGCGTCCCTCCCCATACGGCTCTTTCCCTTTTTAGTCGGCTCGATCTTCATCGGCCTGACCTGCGCGGGCTGCTGGAAGAAAGAAGAAGCCTCTGCCAGCGTCGTCACGTGGCCCGAGCTGGTCCACTTTGATAAAGTGCTTCGCGAAGCCGAGTCCCTCGTCGCGGAGTCCCGCACCCGGGAAATCCTCGAAAAGCGGGTAGCCCTTCTCAACGCCGGATGGGCAGTCGCTCCGGCCAGTGCTCCGGAGAATGTGGCCGACATGGAAAAAGTGCGGTCTCTCCTCGGCGATCTCGTCAGCAAACTCAACGGACTCGCCGTGTCCTCGCTCCCATCCGTGAAACTGAACGAACTCATCCTGGGAACCCGTTCCATCCTCAACGAACTATTTGAGGTGAGCGGAGTCAAACGCCCCTGAACGGCATCGCTCTCAGAATCTCGGGAAAAAGCGACCGCTCCGAGTCATGTACTCCCGGTATTCTCCACCGAAGACGGCGGTGAGGTGGACCTCTTCATCGCTCGCCTTGATCGAGGCGCAGACAAAATGAAGGACGAGGATCACGAGCGATACCGGAGTGGGCAAGAGTAGCGCCGCCCCCGCGAGCATCACCATCTGGAAGGAGTAAATCGGATGCCGCATCCGGCGATACGGCCCCGCCTGAACGAGGGATGAAGTCCCGCCCGTGTCGATCCCGATGCGCCAGGCCGCGCCCATCGCCGCGTAGCACCAGAGCGTCGCGAGGTAGCCGAGCACGATCAAGGCAATGCCCGCAATCAATGCAGCCGGATGCACCAACGCCGGGACAAAAACCTCGCCCGTAACGAAGAATGGCTGCACGATCCAGCCGAAAACTACAATCATCCAGCCCAGCCAGAGGGCGCGTTCCTTTGTTCCCTTCGGTTTCAAATTCGGCGTGCGACCGATCTTTTTCCGCACCCGGCGCGCCTGGACGATGACTCCACCCCAGTAAATGAGACCCGAGGCGCTGACGAGAATCCGGCGCAGTGTCATCTCTGTCGCGCCGATCAACTCAGGTCCGACCGACCCGGCAGAAACGGACTCGGTCGCATCGATCGCATGACTGTCGCCGACGCCCGAAAAAAGAACGACCACCAGAGCGAGGAGAAAGAATCGGCCCCTCATACCGCCTCCTCCGAGCCGGTGAGAAGTGCGGTGAAGCGCGCCACGATTCCGCGCACGTCCGCTTCGGGGAGCACCGTCGGGCGGAAACTGACGCCGAAATTGAGGACTCCCTCCACTCCCGTAACCCCGATCACCAGCGGCATCGCCGGACCTGCGGAGACCGCGCGGAAATAATCGACCATGGGGAGATCGTCGTCGGCTTTGCGAAGGGCACCCATGTTCATATTCGTGATCCCGCCCCAGAGCGGATAAGTCTTTCGGTAAAAATTGCGCTGCTTCTCGAGGGGCATACGGCCAAACATGAAGCGGGAAATCATGAATTCAAGCGGCGCGGCGAGATAAAGCTTGTGACGTTTCACCGCGATGGTGCGGGCGCGGACCGTATTCGCGAGCGATTGCATCGTCACCTCGCCCGAGACATCCTGAGTCACCGCGAAAGAGCCGAGAAAGAGCCCGAAGTCGCGCCGCCGCTTCTCCGGGAGGTCGCGCCGCCCGTTCACGACACATCCGACCGAGAGGAGCGGGCGATACGTTTTATACCAATGCACCTCCGTCGCGCTCGTCGAGATCGCCTTGAGCAGCGCCGCCAGGCAGAGGTCGTTCACCGTCAGCCCCCACCCTTTCGCGCGGGCGAGCACCGCCTTTGTCTGATCCGCATCAAAAGTGACGCCGAAATAGGTATTCCGGAACTCATTCTCCTCGCACGAGGGCGGGCGGATCGATTTCCGCATCGTCTGGAACCGGGTCAGCGCCGCCCGCGTGCGATGAAAGAAGTGGAACGGACTGCCCGTCGGCATGCGCGAAACGCGGAGCGGCCGCAGGGACGCATCCGCCAGCGCCGGCATCTCTGTGGCAAAACTCGCGCGGGCGATCGCAAAAAGGAGCCGGCTGATCGCCTCGGCATCGGCGACCGCGTGAAAATAGGCGATACCCAGGTGGGAGACCCCGCCCGAGTTCATCAGGAAAAAGCGAAACGGAGTGAAGGGTCTCTCCGTCGCAAAGGGCTCGTTCAGTTGCCACACGATCTCCGCATCCAGCGCCGCCATCACTCCCCCATCGTCCGGAACCTCTCGAACGACGCATTGAGGATACCCCCCGGCATACGAATGGGTGCCCCGAGCTTCGTCGATGCTGAGCCCCGCGAGACCGCACTGCTCAACCACGAGATTGAGACGTTCCTCAAAACGCTCCCGCTCGAGAGGTGCCGCCACTTTCAAGACATGGACGGCATGGTAGGGATGCACCCCGTTCCACTGCAGCATCGTGCGCTGGAACTGATTGAACCGCGTCGCTGCGCTCAGGGTGGCGGATCTCTCGTCAGGCGAGCCCATCAGTATTCGCTCCCGGCTTCGGTCAGGCTGCTAGCGGCGGCGGCGCTTCACTTCCGAGGTCACGGCCGCCATCGCGAGCTTCTGCACCTCTTTGGCCTGATCGATCGTGAAGTGATTCACCCCATACTTCGAGACATCGACCTCGGTGAGTGTCCCCCGAAAACCCGCCCCTTTCACATACGGTCCCATCGCTGAGGAATGGTAATTAATCACCTTCTTCGCCCCTTTGGTGAAGACCCGGCGACCGGTCGCGTCGAAACCGATGACGAGATCGACCGCAATCCCGTTCTCCCCGAGATAGTTCGCAAACTCGGAAGCCGCATCAGCCCCGAGGGAGTGGCCGAGAAAGACAATCGGGTAGGAGACGCCCTTTTTCACCTTTGACCGCTTGATGATGTCATCGGCGATCCCCTTCCAGGCCATGATGCCGTGAGCACTCGCCTTGATCCCCTTTGCCTTCAGCTCATTGGCCATGTCGTTCATCCCCACCGAGAAGATGTCGAAGCCACCGCGGATCAGATACACTTCCTCGGCACGCGAGTTACCGACCGAAACGGCGGCCGAGACGACGAGACAACAGAGAGCGGTAAACGCGGGAAATTTCTTCATAAAACAGAGGGTAAAGGCCCCTTTTAAGAGTCCGGGCAAAAGTGACATTTTATCCGTCCCGAAGGACAGCTTGTCAACGGCTAAGCCCTCCATGAGAGTGAATAGTGCCCCCGATCACGCAATCAGCTCCGGAATCGGTCGTCCGTGATTCACGATCGGCGTCGGTCTTCCGTTGAAATCGTCGATCGTGATCTTCGCCGAATCGATCCCGAGGTGATGATAGATCGTCGCGAGGAAGTCGCCGGGACCGCAGGGACGTTCGACGACATCCTCGCCGCGCTTGTCGCTTGCCCCGATGATGCCGCCGGTCTGGATACCGCCACCGGCCCAGACGTTGGAGAAGGCGCGCGGCCAGTGGTCGCGCCCGGGCTGAAGAACCCCGGCGGCCGCACTCGCATCCCCTGCCCCGGTGCTCCGTTCAAAACTGATCTTCGGCGTGCGCCCGAATTCACCGGTGACAACGACGAGGACGCGTTTGTCGAGGCCGCGGGCATAGATGTCCTCAATAAGCGCGGAAACGGCGCGGTCGTAGGTCGGCATACGAAAACGCAGAGCCTCGAACTGATGCTGGTTCACGGCGTGGTCGTCCCAGTTGTTGACCCGTCCGCAGAGCGGACCACTGAGGCTGCTTGTCACGATCTCGACTCCCGACTCGACGAGACGGCGGGCGAGGAGGAGTTGCTGCCCCCAACGGTTCCGGCCATAGCGGTCGCGGGTGACGGCGTCTTCTTTGCTGAGGTCAAAGGCGTCGCGGGTCTGCGGATTGGTGAGCAGGGTCATGGCCTGCGCCTCGAACTCGTCGAGGGCACCCAGTTCGCCTTCTTTGTCAAAGGCCCGCTCGAGCTTGTCGAGGCTGCGGCGCAGGGCGAGGCGATCACTGAGTCGACGGATCTCGGCCACGTCGGAAAGGCCGATGTTCGGCACCTGAAAATTCGGCCGGTTCGGGTCGTCACTGACCGCGAAAGGCGCGTAGGCGTCACCGAGATAGGCGGGGCCATTGTACTCGAGCGGCGGATTCACTCCGATGTAGTTCGGCAGTGGATTGCTGCGCTTTTCGCCCTGTCCGCGCAGGTAATGGGCGACCGACATCCAGTCGGGGAGTCGGGGCTTCGGCTTGTCGCGCTCGTCCGAGTCGCCCGAGAGCATCTGCATCGAACCGGCGGGGTGACCGCCCGCCTTTTGATTCATGGAACGCAGGATCGTGAACTTGTCGGCGATCTTCGCGCTCATCGGGAGCAACTCGGTGAGCTGCATACCGGGGACGTTTGTCGAGATCGTCTTGAAAGGGCCGCGGTACTCGCTGCCGATCTCGGGCTTGGGATCGTAAGTGTCAATGTGGGATTGCCCGCCCGGGAGCCAGACCATGATGATGGCCTTTTTCTCACTGTTCGGCTTCAGCGCATTCTCGGCACGGAGCTTGAGCAGGGCTGGCCACGAGAGCGTCGCCATGCCGGTGAGGCCGATCTGCATGAAACCGCGCCGGTTCAGCGGGCCGGTGCAGCGGAAGGGGGATGAAAGGCTGTCTGGGGAACTCATAACAGTTGGGGGCAAAGGTTGGGGGGAACGCGGCTTGATTCGATTTGTTTTGATTCGGGCGATTCGCGGCTGAAAAGATCTGGTTATTTGATACCGAAGACGGCGACTTCCTTGCCATCCGCACCGTTCCAGACACGGAGATTGCTGTCCTCGCCTCCGCCCACGAGCGTCGCGCCGTTCGGGGTACTCGCGGCGGCCTGCATGAAGTCGGGGAGGCCGGTGATGGAGCGCACCTCGACGCCGTCGTCATTGACGATGCGGACTCGGTTGTCGCCGGCGGAGGTCACGATCTGATTGGTCGCCCCGATGAATTGCAGGGAGGTGACTTCTTTGGTCCAGCCCTCGATCTTCTTCTTCCGCTCGCCCAGGATCATGTCCCACGAGGTCACGACTCCGTCCGCTCCGCCCGTGGCGAGGACCCGGCCGTCGGCGCGGAAAGCCACGCCCATCACGTAATGGGTGTGGCCCTCGAAAAGGTTCACCTGCTTGCCGGTGGCGATCTCGATGACACGGGCGATCTTGTCCGCCGCGCCCGAGGCGAGCAGTTTGCCATCGGGTGAAAAATCGAGGCACATGACGATGTCGTCGTAACGGTCTTTCCAGGTCGCGGTGGCTTTGCCGGTGGCGAGATCAAAGAGGGTCAGGTCTCCCGTCCGAGAGGGTTCGCCCCCGCCGGTGGCGAGCAGTTTGCCATCGGGACTGAAGCGCACCGCATTGACCCGATCCACAAAGAGCGGGTGATCCTGCGTCCCGCCGATGAGTCTCTCCAGTGCCCACTTCGGAGCCGGGCTGGAAACGACCGTTTTCCCATCGGAGGAGGTGACGGTAAAAAGTCCGTCGGAACGGCTCGTCAGGGTCGCGGCGGGAGCGGCGGGAGCGGCGGGAGCGGCGGGAGCGGCGGGAGCGGCAAGCTCTTCGATGGGCATCCCTGTAGCCACGGCCCAGACGACCAGTTTGCCGCCTTCAAAAACGGCGGCCGCACTCGAACCGTCGGGAGAGAGAGCCACCGCAGTCGGTTTGCCCATCCGCTTCGAGACCCCCGCCTTCAGCGCGGCAAGATCGGCGGCGGCTTTGTCCTGAGTGCCCTTGGCTGCGGCGCTCGCGCTAGTGGCGGCGGCGAGCAGTAGGGTGTTCTTTGTCTTCGACTCGGTGATGCGCTTCCCATCGGCCTCGGCATCGACAATGTTGTTTTGGGTAGCAGAGACGCCAGCGAGGGCCGAGGCCTCTTTTATCGAAACGGGACCGAGTTTTTCCTGCGCGTCTTTGAGTCTTTTCTCCATCGCGGCGTCAGCCTTGCCCTCGGGCGCGGCGGCAATGAGGGCGAGGACTTCGTCAACGGCCTTTTGCGCGACGGCAGTGACCTCCTGCGCGGGCTTCACGAGCTTCTCCTTTTCAGGCAGCACTTTTTTCATCTCGACGATGGCGGCGTTGGCTTTCTTGAGAAGTTCGTCGAGAGCCTTGTTCTGCGCTTCGACGCGGGTAACTTCGGTCTTTTGGAAGGTCTGCTCGAGGGTCTCGCGGGCGATCGTCCATTCGAGGGCGGCTCCTTCTTTTGTGATCGAGGGACTGCCCCGCAGTTCGGCGATCTGCTTTACCGCAGCGACGTCCCATACCCGCACGGAACCATCGGCACAGCCCGTCACGATCTGCTTGCGATCGGCTGAGAGCGCGTGATTCGCCACCACCACTTTGCCCGTCTCGGCTATCTTTTTGAGCAGTGCCTCGTCGTCCGGCGTCGCGGGAGCAGGCGTCGCCGCGCCCTCCCCGGCCTTGACGGACTCCATTTTCCACACTTTCACCTCGCGGAAGCTGCCGCTTGCGAGCCGGGTGCCGTCGGGACTGAAGGCCAAAGAATGCACCATGGCCCGATGAGCGCCGCCCCCCTCCTGCGCCGGATCAGTGATCTCGGCGACAAACTGACGGGTCGCGAGGTCGTAGAGGTAAATGCGATTCGATCTACCGCAGGCGGCATATCGGCCATCGCGCGTCAGGGCGATGCTGTAGATGGGATCGACGCCGGGCGCGAGAGGTTTCCAGGCGACCTGCCGCTCCTGCTGCACGGAGGCTTTGGCCCCCTGATCAATCCAGGTTTTCAGCGCCGCGATTTCCGCGTCAATCAGCTTCACCGCGCCGGACTTGTTGTTCGGCGGCGGCATCTCCATATCCACGGTATGCACCGAGGCCTCGACGATGAGACTCTCGGCACTTTTCCCGGGAACGATGCCCGGGCCGGAGTCGCCACCCTTTTTCATCAACTCGGGCGTCTCCATGTTGAGCCCTGCCTTGGTTGTCGTTTTGTTGTGGCAAGAGATGCAGTTCGCCTTGAGGAAAGGAAAAACGTCCCGGTAGAAATCGGGGTTTTCGACACCCGATGCGGACATGCTGAACCCGGCGAGAAGGCAAGCCGCCACACTCAGTGGCACTGCAGGGAAACTGATGCGGGAAACGATCATTTCTTGGCGGTTGTGGCGGCGGCCGGTGTCGCTGGAACGGATGGAGCCGTTGCCGCTGGAGCGGGAGCCGGAACCACAGCAGGCTCGGCCGCCTTCACTGATACGCGGATCGGGGCGGACACGTAGATATCGACAATGTCCTTGGGCGCGGCGGCGTCGGTGACGACCTTCATCGTCTGCACGGCTTTGGCCATCGTTGCCTCAGCGGCCTTCTGCTTCTCGGCGGCGACCTTGGCGACGTTGGCCATCTCGGACTTTTTCTCGGCCGGAGCATTCGCGGCATCACCGGCGAGCTTCTTCGCCTCGACGGCGATGGCGGCGGCTTCGGCTTCGGCTTTTTTCTTGACATCTTCGGCAGCTTTCACCGCGTCGGGGTTGTAGGAATACTTTGCCACGGCGCTACCATAAAAAGCGATCGTGTACTCGCCGGGAGGCGTCTTCAGGGCGGCGAGGTCGATGACCGCCTCGGTCGCGGTGGCCTTGACCGGCAGGTCGAACTCTTTGAGCCCTTCGAATCCGGTTCCGTAGGCTTTCAACTTCATCGAGGTGCCGGAAAACTCGCCGCGCCACTCCGCCTTGAGCGGGATCTTGAGGGTCTCACCCACCTTCGCTTCCCAGACCTTGTTCTCGGCGGCGGTGATGGAGAGCGGCGAAGCCTCGGCATCGCTGACGGACACGGGGATATCGGCAAAAAGACGCGGGCTCGGGATCTCGCCTTTGGCGTCTTTGACCGGCCACTCCATCGAGGCAAGGCGGCAGGGGCGCGTCACCACCGCTCCGTTGATCGTCGCCTTTCCAGCAACCTTCGCGAGGGAGAACCCGCGCTTGGCCGTGGCGTCCGCACTGATGATAAGATGACCGACATTTTTTCCTGCGGGGATCCTCAGACCACCGGCGGTGACCCCGGCGGGCAGGCCGTCCATACTCAGCTCGATCTCCCCGTCGAATCCGTCGCGACGGATCACCGCTACCTCAAAGACCATCGCCGCTCCGGCGCGCAGGGAGATCGGCTTGGAAAAGGCGGCTCGGTCTCCGTTGCGGAGGGTCATGTGGACCGCCCAGGTCGCAAGGGCGAAATCAGGCTGCGCCTGGCGCACGAGAAGCCGGTAGACGTTGCCCGGTTCGTTGCGGGTACCGCCGAAAAGATCGCGCACCTGAAGGCGGTAGACCCCGTCCTCCTTGATCTCGACTTTGCCGAGGACATCGGGCGAACCGGCATCGTAGGGCGGGCCATCGTAGGAGTAGCCGTTTGTCGAGACCTTCATCGGGCTGGCGATATCGTAGAGCTCGGCCACGTCGGTGAGGGATTCTTCGTCACCGGTCTTGGTGACCTTCTGCACGAGGACAAAAGGATCAGTGGAAAGACCGAGACGCTCCGAGGCGACCTCGACCCACCATACTTCTCCTTTCTTCGCGGTGAACTCGTAGGTATCGACATCCGCCGCCGGGTAAAAACTGCCCGCAACATCAAGAGGCAGAGTCACTTTCTGCGCCTCGGCTGGCGAATTATTCGGCTCGGTCTCTGGGCCACTGGCCTTCGGGGCGAGCCCCTGCGGTGGCCAGGACACGGCACTCACGGAGGTCGTCGTGGGCTGCTGTGGCGCGGTGCCGTCGCCCGCCACTTCCTGAAGAGCGAGGCGGTAGAAATGGCGCTCGCCTCCCTGATAGGTCAGGTCATTCACCTTCACCAGATAAGTGCCGTCCGCTGGCGGGGTAAAGTCGATGACACCGCCGGTGCGGTTCACGAGGAGATCCTGCCCTTTCGCATCGGCGATGATCACGACCGGGGTCAGCCGTGAGTCTATCCCTGCGGCAGCGCAGTCGATCGCGACACGCTTGCCCTTTTTGCCATCGAAGGAATAAAAATCGATCGCCCGCTTCGTCGTGACCGCGTTGCAGATCGTATTCGCGGGCAGCTTCAGCGCGGTCCCGACCGAGTTGTTCGCTGCGGTGCGCGTCAGTTCCGCAAGCGTATTGACCGAAAAGGCCCGCGCCGAGGAAAGGCCGAGACGCGACATGACTCGAGCGTCATGAACCTCCACGGGCGCATCGGGAGCAATGGTGACGAGGAACTTGTTCTCGACGGGCTTGCCGTCTGCACCCTGCACCGGCTTGGCGGTGATCTTCGGTGTGGAAAAGAGCAACTCGGTGACATTCTCGATATTCTCCCCCGTGATCGCGACCTCGATAGTGGAGCCGACCTGACCACCCATGGGCATGGTCGTGAGCAAACGCGGAGAGGGAAGAACGACGAGCTGGGCGGTGGCCGACGAGGCACACGCCAGCACTAGCACGGCAAGAATGGATGGAAGGGAAAAGACTCGGGACATCATATCTCAGTGGTTGTATAAAAATTCCTTCGTGCTCAGGATCGCCCAGAGCAGATCTTCGTAGGCCTGCTTCTTCGCGACAGGGGGCGCGAGCGGTTTGCCGGCGGCATCGAGGCGCTCTTTGACGATGTGGTCCTCGGCGATGCTGAGTTCCTCGCCGGTGGGCTCGCGGTTGAAGGCGGCGAGGTAAATCTCGCGAACGTTCTCGGCGACGGGCGCTTCCGATTTACTGAGACGATCGGCACGGCCTCCGGCAAAGGCGAGTTTGCCCTTCACCTCGGCGGAGTTCATCAGATGCAGACTCTGCGCCAGACTGCTGGACTGGACCCGCTCGCACTCACAGACACTGGCACCCTCGGGCCGACCGAACACTTTCAAAAAGGGAGCCGCTCGGTTGTAGCTGTTGTCGGGCAGCGAGATCGCGCGGGTCCCGGGAGGGAGATCGGCGAAATCGGTCGTCGCGCCGGTGAGCATGTCGATGGAGTCGAGGAGCACCTCGGCCTGGAGCCGCTTGGGATAAAAATGTGAAAAATTCTGCCCGTCGACTGCGTTGTGGTCGTTCGGCATCGAGCTGAGCTGATAGGTCTGACTCTGCGTGATGACGCGGATGATGGCCTTGAGATCGAACTCGCTCTCGATGAAATGCTTCGCCAGGGCATCGAGCAACTCGGGATTCGTCGCCGGATTCGTATCGCGGAGGTCATCCTCGGGCTCGACGAGTCCGCGTTTGAAAAAGTGTTTCCAGTAGCGGTTCACGAGCGCCTTTGCGAAAAAGGGATTCGACGATTCGCCCATCCAGTCGGCGAGGAGGAGACGCGGATCCTCATCCGGCAGGATCGTCGGCGGCGGCTGCCCGAGCGCCGCCGGCATGACTTTTTCCATGGTCTTCTTGTTCTCGACGAGAGCCACGCCGCGTTTGTGGAAGATGAGATCCTCGCCCGCGATCGCCGTCGGCTTCCGCCCCACCTGGGTGAAAAAGGCGGTCAGGGCATGGTAGTCGCGCTGGCTCCAGCGTTCGAAGGGGTGGTGATGGCACTGTGCGCACTGCATCCGCACACCGAGGAAGAGCTGGGCAACGTCCTCTTGCTGCAGGTTGGGCTCTTTGACCCGCTTGTACCAGGCCACAGGCGGATTCGAGATGATCGTCCCAGTCGCCCCGAGGATCTGGCGAACGAGATCGTCGTATGGCAGATTCGAGAGCAGGCTGTCGCGCATCCAGGCGTGGAAGGCGAAGTTCGCAGTGATGTCGGCGGCGGCCTCACGTTTGTTCTTCAGCAGCGCGGTCCATTTGTTCGCGAAGTAGTCGGCGTAGTCCGGGCTACTGAGGAGCCGGTCGATCGCGAGGTCGCGCTTTTTCGGATCGACGCTGGCGAGAAAGGCCTCGGTCTCCTCAATCGTCGGGAGGCGTCCCGCGATGTCGAGCGAGGCCCGGCGCAGGAAGCTCGTGTCATCAATCACCGGCGAGGGTGGCACGCCTATCTCCTTAAGATTCGCGAAGACGAGATCATCGATGAAATTTTTCGACGGGGGCAATTCCCCGACCGGAGCACCCAGCGGGATGGAGATACTGAAGGTCGAGACCTTTCCCGCGTAGCGTACCATCACCGCGACATTGCCGGGGAGATCGAGCGTCTTCACTACTCCGTCGTGGTCGGCTTCGGCCATGCTTCGGTCATTGGCTTCAAAAAGCGAAAGAGCTGTGACATCGCGCATGCTGCCGTCGGAGTAGCGGGCGATCACCTTCAATGACTGGGTCGTGTTGACCTTCATCGCCATCTTCTTCGGCTCAACCTCGATCGAGGCCAGAGTCGCATCGGTCTCGGCTCCGTAGGGCATGCCCTCGCTGATCCAGCGCACCAGAGTCTGGAAGCCCTCGGAGCTCGGGTCGAGCTTTTTGCCTCCCCCGTGGGGAACGATGTTCGCCGCTTTCAGGAGGAGGAGGCTCTGGTCCGGGGCCGGAGGAAAGACGCGTCGGCCCCTGCCCTCCTTCACGATATGCTCATAGTCATCCTCGGGCTCAAAGCCGAGCAGCGAGAGTCGGAATCCGCGCTGTCCCGTGATCGCCTTCGCATGGCAGCCGCCGGTGTTGCAATCGGCCCTCGTGAGGATGGGCACGATGTCGTTGACGAAGTTGAGCGGCTTCACCGCTTCCTCCGCCTGCCCTGCAACAAGCAGAAAAGCAAAGAAGCCCGGGAAGAATAACGTTCGGAAAAGTGAAGTCATGCGGCAAGCGGTCGGAACGGAAGATTCTTACCATAAGGGACTTTTAACCCGAGCCAATCCGCCCATTCGCGCCATGCGGGTTTGGGGGGTGCGGGGCGTAGCGAAGGTCGTGAGACCTTCGGGCGATGGCCTCCGGCCTCCGAAACTCTCACGAGTTTCGCTACTTCTTCCGCAGGCGATGGAGAGCGTAACGAAGGTCGTGAGACCTTTGGGCGATGGCCTCCGGCCTCCGAAACTCTCACGAGTCTCGCTACGGCTTTTGCTTCGACGCCCTATTCGGCCTCGACCACGGAAGACGCGCGACGAAGGTGGCCCCCTCGGCTCCGCGGGTTTTGGAGTCTTTCATGAACATTCTTCGGATCGGCGAACTGGAGACCGTCGTAGAATGGAAACCGGCGAGGCCCCCAAATGGACCGTTTTACCTGACCCTGGCCTCAAGTAACGGCATCCACGCATACCTCTTAATTTCACAGTGGTAAATTTAAAATCGCGGGAATCGACGGCAATCTCGCGTTCTCCCGCGTCCCCCTCTCCCCACCGTATTCCACAACTCACGCGCCATCCCGGCTCACGCATTTGGGGGTTCTCACGCCGCCCTAGTCGAGTTCACTACGGAGTTCATGCACGGCGCTTATGATGACTTCCTCGACATCGGACCGCCAGCGCGCGGGGAAGAGATTCCACTTCATGGCGTCGCCTCCTTCGTAGCCGCCCTCGTCCCAGACGCGCCGACTAGGGATGTAGGTCATGACGTCGTTGCTATAACCGGCCACCCAGACCACGGGATCGGCGATCTCTTTTTGCAAACGCAGCGAATAATCAACCACGACCTCGCCGCCCAGAGCGACGAGGGTGAGATCTGAGCCGAGCCGTATCACCTGAACGGGGTATGGGTA
>JBDNIL010000024.1:0-15774 GCA_041688355.1 Verrucomicrobiales bacterium
ATGGCACCCTCGATCTGCTCGTAGCCTCGAACAGCTCCCTCTGGGGAATCGTGAAAATCATCTTTCGTCTGCTCACGAAACAATTCCACGGCGGTTCGGAGCTGCGCTACATCAGGGCGTCAAAGCTCCAGCTCACGGCCACGCCGCCTCTGAAACTGGAGATCGATGGCGAATGCATCGGGGAGATGCCGTTTTCCGTCGAGGTCGTGCCGGCGGGGATCCGGCTGATCGTCTCGCGCAAGTATGCGGAGGCAAAAGGATTGGAGAGCGGGGAGCTCGCTCCGATTCCCGGGTAATTTTCGTGCAAATGGCAGAGCACTTGACCGTTGGAAGAGACCGCTCGATGTGCTAGGGTGCGCGCATGAGATTCCGGGTCAGCTCCGAGTTGTTTTATCAGGTGGACGGGAGAGCGACTTTCCTTTTTGCGCTGAAGTGTCTCGAGACAGGCGGTCAGCATATCGAAAAGGAGTATTTCCACATCGATCCCGATGTCGCGAGCGAGGACTTCACCGTGGGCACGGGGATGAATCGGTTCACCCGCATCCAGCCCTCTTTCCGGGGACAGTTGCACGTACGCTACCAGGCCGATGTGACGACGACGATCAAGCTCGTGAAGGTCGCCGACCTCAATCCGGACGGGCCCGGCAGTCTCTCCCCCGACGCGGTCTCCCATCTCTTTCCGAGCCGCTACTGCCAGTCGGATCGTCTCAGAAAACAGGCTCTCGATCTCTTCGGGCATCTCACCGATCCCCACTCGCTCGCGGCCGGGATCTGCGACTGGATCTACGACCATGTCGCCTACGTCAGCGGCACCTCGAACGAGCAATCCTCTGCCGTCGATACCCTCGAGACCCGCGAGGGCGTCTGCCGCGACTTTGCCCATCTCGCGATCGCCCTGTGCCGTGCCATGAGCGTCCCGGCGCGCTATGTGACCTGCTACGCGCACCTCCTCAATCCGCCGGATTTCCACGCCGTCATCGAAGTCTTCATTGGCGGTTTCTGGTATGTCTTTGACCCCACCAGGCTCGCGCCGCTCAATGGACTCGTCCGCATCGCAACAGGGCGGGACGCGGCCGACGCGGCGGTCTGCACCATTTTCGGCCCCCCCGTGCTAAACAGCATCCAGGTCATCTGCAACTCGCTCGACAATGAGTTCATCCCCATCACGCGGGATTCGCTGCGCCAGGCCGACGAGGCCATCGCGCTGCTCTAATTCCAGTCTGCCATGGAAATCCTCAATATCCGGAAAGAGCCCCGCGAGCGGCTCTACCTGCTGCACGAGACCAAATACACCTACTCGCGCCCGGTCTCCTTCACTCCCCACCGGCTCGTCCTGCGACCACGCGAGGGGCACGACGTGCAGCTCGAGACGATGAATCTCGAGACCTTCCCCGCCTCGACGATACGCTGGTATCGCGACATCCTCGACAACTCCATCGCCATTGCCGAATTCTCCGGGACCGCCTCGGAACTGACGATCCGGAGCGAATTCATCATCGATCTGCCCCCCGCAGAAACCGGAGACCAGGCCCCGCTTTACGTTGCCTACCCGCCGCAGTTCGCCGGGATCGACGAGCTCGCCACGGTCCCTTACCGGCAGTTCACCTACCCGCCCACAGTCGAGCGACTGCGTCGCTGGTTCGCGTCGAGCGGACTTTCCCCCGACGCCGGCATGCAGCGCCCCGTCTTCGATGAACTGACCGGACTCATTTACCGCACGATTCGTTACAACCGGCGCGAAGAGCACGGCGTGCAGTCTCCCGTGACCACACTCGATCTCGCGAGCGGCTCGTGCCGCGACATGGCCGTACTGATGATAGAAATGGCCCGCGCCATGGGATTCCCCGCCCGCTTCGTGAGCGGCTATCTTGAGAGTAAAAATTCGAAAGTCGGTCGCGGCTCGACCCATGCCTGGGCCGAGATCTACCTGCCCGATCTCGGCTGGACCGGCTACGATCCCTCGATCGGACGCCGCAGCGGGCCCGGCCACGTCGCCGTCGGGGTGAGCCACCATCCCCGCGGAGTCATGCCGGTGACAGGAGGCTTCAAGGGATACGCGGGAGTGAGCAGCTCCCTCGCCGTCACGATCTCGACGAAACGCCTGCCGCCGCCGTGAGGTTGACGATCACCTCCCCCTACACCTCATCAAACATCGCCGAGCTGTCCATGAGACCGTCGCGGAGGATCATGAAATCGCCGCAGTTGGCGAGCATCTGGGCACCCTGGGCGCGGCGTTTGCGCATGTCTTCGACGGTGCCCGAAGGGCAGGCCCAGGCGACTCCGTTGGCTTTGCAGGCTGCGGCGACCCGCTCGAAGGCGGCCTCGAGCATGGCGCCGTCTTCATCTCCGGCGAGTTGGTAGCGCAGCCCGAGATCTCCGGGCCCGACAAAGAGCATGTCGACTCCGGGAACGGCGGCGATCTCTTCGACATTCTCGACCGCCTCGGGCGTCTCGATCTGGACGACGAGAAAGGTCTCGCGATTCGCCCACTCGATGTACTCGATGTTATTGGAAGTGATGCGGTAGTCGGAGTCGAAGCCCGCGTTGTCGAGCCCGCGATCGCCGATGGGGGGGAACTTCACGGACTGGACGAGTTCACGCGCCTTCGCGGCGGTGGAGACGTGGGGGATCATGATGCCCGTCGCCCCGTCCTCGAGATAGCGGTAGAGGCCGGTCTTTTCCAGGGTGGGGGCGCGGAGGAGACAGTCGATGTTGTAAAGGCGGAAGTGGGCCATGAGCGCCTGCAGCTCGCGGTATTCGAAGCCGCGGTGCTCGAGGTCGAGCCAGATGCAGTCATACCCGGCGCGCGCGGCGTGGGCGATGTAGGGCGGGATGTTGCTGCCTAGGTTGGCACAGCGCGCGAGTCCGCCTTCGCGGATGCGTTTCAGAGTTTTGCTTTGTCTCATTGGGATAATTGTAAAAGGGTCTGGGCGGCGCGCACGCGGGCATCCTGAAAAGGATCGTCGAGCATGGCCTCGAGTTGCGGCTGGGTCGAATAGGCTCTCGCATCGCCGGCGAAAGTGGCGGCGTAGGTGCGAATGCCGGGATCGGGGTCTTCGAGATTGCGACTGAGGAGTTGCAGGCCTTCGGCATCCCCGAGCGCGGCGAGGGCGTTCACGATGTAGGCGTGGATCATCGGCGAGGGCGCGTCGGCGAGGCGTTTGCGGAGAGGCTCGATGTCGCTCGCGTCCCCGATGATGCCGAGGATCCAGGCGCCGATTTGCAGGCCGTCGGGATCGGACCCGGCGACACTCTCACGGATGAAAGCGAGGGCCCCGGCATCGCCCCGGCGCGCCAGCGCCGCCGCCGCCATGAGCCGCAGCTTGATATCGCCGCCTTTTTCAAAACGCTCGCGCATGATCGCCTCGTCGCCGACTTCGTTGACCTTGTAGAGGCTCTCGGCCGCATGGGTGTGGCCGTGGGCATCGGGCCGGGCGAGGACTTCGGTGAGGACCGCGACGTGCTCGCGTTTCCCGGCGCGCACCAGTTCGCGGGCGACGCCGCAGAGGCGCTGGGCATCGGTCTCGGTCGCGAGCTTGGGCTCGACGAACTCGATCACCTCGGCCCCGAGCCCGCCCAGGGTGAGCCCCTCGGCCGCATGCATCGAGACCCAGAAATTTTCCTCGCCGGTGACCCGCAGTCCCTCGCGCAGCACCGTGATCGCTTTGCCCTCGATGGCCTGACTCAGTTTCATACGGGTCACCGGGGGCGGTTCAACGGAGCACGAAGAGAGCGCCAGCGCAGCAGTAGTGAGGGTGGAGAGAGTCCATGCGGGACGGGTGGAGAGCAGTGTCTTCATATAGCGATATCGGAACGTTTATCAATGCGGGAAACCAGAAAACTCACCGCCAGTCCGACGACGATGTTCACCACGAGCGTGACCGGGGCGATCCATTGAAAGGAAATCGGGTCGGTCCCGGTGACCGGATCATTGCCGAAGATCGGACCGGAAAAAGCAATGAGGCCTCCGGCGAGTGTCCCCGTGATCGCCCCGGCCCAGACGCCTGCGGGACGGGCGAACTTCACGAAGAGGGCGAAGAAGAAAAAGCAGAAGATCGGGACTGTCAGAAGATTGACCGTCTTGTTCGTCACCGCCGTGATATTGCCGGGAACTTTTCCGATGAAGCTGCTGAACCCCACCACGATCGCCCCTACCGAGAAGGCGATCACTCTCGCGAGCCAGACGCGCCGCGACTCGGAGATCGGTTTGGTGCGGAGACGATCCACGAAGTCGCTCGTGACGACCGCAGTGATCGAGTTCACCCCCGAATCGACACTCGACATCGCCGCCGCAAAGAGTCCTGACACGACCAGACCCGAGATGATCGGCGGCAGGTGCGCCGCGATGAAATGCGGGAAGATCTTGTCCGCCGCCTCGGGCACGCGCAGCTCTTCGGGGAGGAATTCCGGATGGACATTGAAGTAGCCGAGCAGGGCGAATCCCGCTATCCCGAGCGTCAGCCCCACGAGCGCGCCGATCGACAACTGGATCGCGATGGCGATGCGCGCGGCCCGCAGATCCTTCGTCGCCATGAAGCGCTGCACCGAGACCTGATCCCCGCCCGCCGTGCAAATATACCAGATCAGGACCGACAGGAAGGTCCCCACCAGCGTCACCCGGACTCCCGGATCGAGACTGAAGACCGGCTGCTCGTCCCAGTTCGCATTCCACTCACCGGGAAACCAGCTGAACCCGCCCATCCGCACCGTGATGACCCCGATGACGAGGAGCGCCCCGCCATAGAGGAGTATCGTCTGGATGAGATCGGTGATGACCACCGCCCGCAGTCCGCCGAGGGTCGCATACGTGACGGAGATGGCCCCGGTGACAAGGGCGATGTAGGGAACCCATTTTCCCTCGATCCCTATCATCGTGGCGATCGCGGTGGACATCAGATAGATCAGCAGAGACATCCAGACGAGCCGCAGGAGGAGGAACATCCCCGCCGCGAGGAGCCTGACACTCAGCCCCAGTCTCGCCTCGAGCAGCTCGTACGCGCTCGTGACCCGCTGACGCATGTAGACGGGCAGGAGAAAGTAGGCCACGAACAGGTAGATGAGGGGATAGGCGAGGTAGTTCGTGAGAAAGATCGGCCCTTTGCCCAGCGTCTCACCGGGGATCGAGAGATAGGTGATCGTGCTCAGGAGCGAGGCGAAAAGGGAGACCCCGATGAGGGCGGGGTTCATGTTCCCCGAGCCGACGAAATACTCCTTCGCCGTCGTCTGGCTGCGTCCGAACCACCAGCCGAGCACGATCGTCGAGATGGCGTAAATCACGATGATGATCCAGTCCACCGGCATCAGCCCGGCTGCGTGGGGAGCGGGAGCGGCGGCAAAAACGGGGGCGAGAGCAGGAAAATCGATCAACATCACTTCAGGGGAGAGTGCCCACCGCAGGCGGGACTGTCGAGGACGTATTTACGGTGCCCGAAAAGAGGGACGAATTGACATCGGCGTCGCGGTGAACTATCCGAGTCGGTTTGCCATGACTCACCCTGAATGACAACTCCCCGTGTCGCCGGTCATCCGGCCGCCAGCGACCTCTCTGCCCTCGCGAGTGAACTCGCCGCGACCGGCTACGTCATCGCCCCCGATTTTCTCCCTCGCGAGGCCGGCGGGGCCCTCGTCACCGAGATCGAGACGCTCTGGCACGATGGCACCTACCGGGCAGCGGCGGTGGGCCGGGGCGGCGAAAAACAGGTTCGCGCGGAGATCCGCAGTGACCACGTCCGCTGGCTCGATCCCACTGACCTGACGGCGGCACAGCAGGGATATTGGGACCGCATGGAAGACCTCCGCACCGCCCTCAATCGCGAACTTTTCCTCGGCCTCTTCGACCTCGAAGCCCATCTCGCCTGTTTCCCTGCCGGTGCTCATTACAAAGCCCACCTCGACCGCCATCGCGAGAGCGAGGCCCGCCTCGTCTCGACCATCGTTTATCTCAATCCCGAGTGGAGCACCGACGACGGCGGCGAACTGAGGATCTACACCGACCGCGAAGCCGGGCTGAACGGCCCCTCCCTCGATGTCGCGCCCGCCTTCGGCAAGCTCGTCCTTTTTCTCTCCGGCGACTTCTGGCACGAGGTTCTCCCCTCACGCCGCGAGCGGCACTCGATCACCGGCTGGTTCCGCCGCCGCGGCGAGTGAGGCCGGGAGGCGATTTTTTACAGCATCGCGAAAATAATCGATTACCATCGCCGCGATGACCGGGGAAAACCTCCAACTGATTTTAGTCTTTGTCCTGCTCGCGGCGGTCTTTGTGGCCTTCGTGAAGGAGTGGTGTCCGCCTGACCTCGTCGCCCTCAGCGCGCTGGCGATTCTCATTGTGACAGGGACGATCAGTGAAAAAGATGTCGCCTCGATCTTCAGCAACAACGCGCCGCTCACGATCGGTGCAATGTTTGTCCTGAGCGCGGCCCTCACCCGCACGGGGACGATCGAGCGGGTCGCCCGCCTGTTCACCCGCGTCGCCGGGAAGAGTGAGATCAAGGCGATCGTGCTCCTCGCCGCCATCGTCATCCCGCTCTCGGCGCTGATGAACAATACGCCCATCGTCGTGGTCTTCCTGCCCGTCCTCCTCGGCTTCGCCCGCAGCTCGGGGGTGAAGGCCTCGCGACTGCTCATCCCCCTCTCGTTTTTCTCCATCCTCGGCGGCACCGTGACTCTCATCGGCACCTCGACGAACATCCTCGTCTCGGGCGTGGCGGTGGAGCAAAAACTCGCCCCTTTCGGCATTTTCGAGATCACCAAGCTCGGTCTCATCTACGCTGCCGTCGGGGCCGCCTACATGCTGGTGATCGGGCGCAAGCTCCTCCCCAATCGCGAGACTCTCTCTTCCCTGCTCTCGAGCGAGGACACTCGCAGCTTTTTCACCCACGCCATCGTCCTCGAGAACTCGGCCATGCTCGGGAAGCCACTCGCCGAGACGCCTCTGGGGAAAGGCCGCTCGATCCGCATCTTCGAAGTGATTCGCGACGGTCACCGCATCGACGACACCCCCATCGACGAACTCATCTGCAAGCCGGGCGACATCCTCGTGCTCACCGCTCCCTCGCGCGGCATCGCGCGGATCCAGGAAATGAACGGTCTCGATTTCGGTTCGGAGAGCCACTCCGAGACGCCGATGAGCCCCTCGTCCCTGCGTCTCGTAGAAGCGATCGTCGGGCCCCAGTCGAGCTTCATCGGCAAGTCCATCCGCGAACTGGGCTTCCGCCGCCGCTACGGCGTCCGGGCGGCAGCGGTGCATCGTCGCGGGGTCCACTTGCAGGAAAACTTCCTCGACGTGCCCTTCCGCTTCGGCGACACCATCATCTTCGAAGGACCCGAGGGGAACCTCTCCCGGATGCAGGATGATGACGATTTTCTCAGTCTCAGCGAGACCCGCGAAAAGCCGTTCCGCATCGAAAAGGCACCTCTCGCGATCGGCGCGATCCTCGCTGTCGTCCTGCTCGCCGCCTTTGAGATCCTCCCCATCGGTCCCGCCGCGCTCGCCGCCGCCGCCTTTGTCGTGCTGACCCGCTGCATTGATGTACGCGAGGTCTATTCGTCGGTCGACTGGAGCATCCTCTTCCTCATCTTCGGCATGCTCGGGCTGGGCAAGGCCATGGAAAACACGGGCGCGGCCGAGCTCCTCGTCAACGGCACGACCGGTGCCCTGAGACACTTTTCCCCCGTCGTCGTTCTCGCCGCCGTGTATCTGATCGCCTCGCTGCTGACCGAGATCGTCACGAACAATGCCGTCGCCATTCTCCTGACCCCCATCACCATTGGGATCGCTTACTCTATCGGGGTCGATCCGCGCCCTTTCGTCGTCGCGGTGATGTTCGGCGCGAGCGCCAGCTTCATGACTCCGATCGGCTACCAGACCAACACCTACGTCTTCGGCGCGGGCGGCTATCGCTTCTCCGATTTCCCCAAAGTAGGCGCGCCGCTCAATCTCATCCTCTGGATCATCGCGGTAATCTTCATCCCGATCTTCTGGCCGTTTCATCCGTGAAGGAGGATCGCACTACCCATTCTCGCTATTTGCAGCAAAATTGAATTGCATTTGATTCAAAAGTAATCAACTGTAGAAGTCATGCGCATCAGCGTTGACATCGACGAAGCAACCCTTAACGAGGTCATGGCATTGACTGGCGAGAGTCAAAAGAGCCCTGCACTCGCCCGGGCAATCCTGGAGTTTGTCAACCGCCGCCGCGCCCGGGAATTCGGCCGACTCATTCGCGAGAGCGCGTTTGATTACCCTGACGGGGATGACGTCGAGCGCGATTCCGCGAATCCCGTCCCGCCTCTCGCCGTTGAGTAAGCCATGGTAATGGTCGATTCCTCCGCCTGGATCGAGGGGCTGCGCCGCAAGGGGCGCCTAGACGTTAAGGTCGCCCTCGAGGCCCTGCTTGATCACTACGAAGCTCAGTGGTGTTCTCCGGTAAGGCTCGAAGTGATGGGCGGGGCTCGTAAAAGCGAACGCCAGCGTCTCGGGCGGTATTTTTCCGTAGTCCCCTACCGGCCGACACGGGAGGATGACTGGGAACGTGCCATAAGTCTCGCCTGGCGCCTCCGCGACGGCGGCCTGACGGTGCCATGGCTCGATGTCCTCGTCGCCTCCATCGCACTCCATGACGGAGTCCGGCTCTACGCTGTCGATAACCATTTTGAAGAGATCGCCGAGCGGACCGGGCTGCGTCTCTACCGTCCGGGATACGGAGGCACCTTTGCGCTGGATCACTGAGGCCCCCTCTCGCCCCACACAGGCGGAGTTGCGGACTCGACGCGGCGGCTAATTTGGTGCAAAAAGGGGTATGTATCGGAAAACCCCCTTTTTCTCAGGACTCCTCGCCTTCGTCATGGCCGGCCCCGTCATGGCGGCGGCTCAGGATGAGGTCCTTTTCAACGGCAAAGACCTCGACGGATGGAAAGGCCTGCCTCAGTTCTGGAGCGTCGCCGACGGGGTCATTATCGGTGAGACGACGGCGGAAAATCCGACAAAGGGAAACACTTTTCTCATCTGGCAGGGTGGCGGGCTGAGCGACTTCGAAATCAGCCTCCAGGTCCGCTTCCGGGGCAACAACTCGGGCTTGCAATACCGCAGTAGCCTCGTCGATGAGGCCAATTTTGTCCTCGCCGGTTACCAAGCCGATCTCCACCCCAGCCCCGAGTATTTCGGGATGCTCTACGGGGAGAAGATGGGAAAACGCGGCATCATCGCCAAGCGCGGCCAGCGCATCGAGATCGGAGCCGACAGTGCGGTCAAGGTCGTCGGCGAAGTGGGCGACGGGGCGAAACTGACCGACTGGGAGTGGAACACCCTTCGGGTCGTCGTCGTCGGGAACCGGCTCATCCATCAGATCAATGGCGTCACCACCGTAGACATCACCGACAGCCATCCCGAGTCTCTTGCCAAAGGTCTCATCGGCCTGCAACTCCACGCCGGGGCACCGATGCGGGTTGAGTGCAAAGACATCCGGCTCCAGCGACTCAGCGGAGAAGCCGGCGCGGCCGTGCTGAAAAAAGCGATCGAGACAGGTGCCGCCAAAGCCGCCCCGAAACCCGCTGCTGGAGCCGCCGCCCCCAATGCGAAAGACCGCGCCGCCTGGCTCGCCGCAGATGCCGACCTGCAATGGATCTGGGACGAGACCGGCGGCAAGGCGAACGAAGAGCTCTGGTTCCGCAAGACTTTCGAGATCCCCGCCGGATCCTCGATCGCCTCGGCCCGCCTTTACGGAACCTGTGACAACAAAATGGATCTCTCGCTCAATGGCAAAAAGATCGGTAGCAGCCCCGACTGGGATCAGCCCATCGAGGTCACCGGCGCCAAGTCTCTCGTCCAGCCGGGAAAAAACGTCGTCGCAATCCGCGGACAAAACGCCGGGGGCTCCGCCGCGATGATTTTTAAACTCGAGATCAAACTCGCCGACGGCAAAGAGATCAAAGTCATCACCACTCCGGACTGGAAGATGACAAAGAAAGCCCCCGCGACCGGCTGGGAGCAGCCCGCCTTTGACGACGCCGCCTGGACTGACAAAGTGACCTCGCGAGCCAAAATCGGCGGCGGGCCCTGGGGCATCCCGAACTACACCGGCAAACCCGGCGGCGATGCCCCGGCAAAGAAGAGTCCCCTCCCCGCCGACGAGATCACCGTGCTCGACGGATTCAAAGTCGAGCTGCTCTACACCGTGCCCCGCGAAGAGCAGGGATCGTGGGTGGCCCTCACCAAAGGCCCCGGCGGCAAGCTCTATGCCTCGGACCAGGGCGACAAGGGCATTTATGAAATCACCGTCAAAGGCAGCGACGTCACCGCGGCAAAGATCCCCGCGACCGTCTCCGGCGCGATGGGCCTGACCTACGCCTTTGACTCCCTCTACGCCAACCTCAGCGGCAAACCGCTCGTGCGTATCCACGACTCCAACGGCGACGGTAAACTTGATGCCGTCGAAGAGCTCCCCGGCGCGACCGGCGGAGGCGAGCACGGCAATCACGCCCTCGAGCCCACGCCTGACGGCAAAGGCATCTACGTCGTCGCCGGCAACCACACCAACCTCATGGATATCGCCGGTTCCCGTGTCGTGAACTGGCACGAAGATCACCTCCTCCCCCGCCAGTGGGATGCCCGCGGCCACGCCCGTGGTCGCCTCGCCCCCGGCGGATGGGTCGCCGAGTTCGACCCCGTCGCGAAGACCTACGAAGTCCTCTCGGTCGGTTACCGCAACCAATACGACATCGCCCTGAATCGCCACGGCGACATTTTCACCTACGACGCCGACATGGAGTGGGACCTCGGCATGCCCTGGTATCGCCCGACGCGGATCAATCATGTCGTGAGCGGCTCTGACTACGGCTGGCGCTCCGGGACCGGGAAATGGCCGAGCTACTACGAAGACAGCCTGCCGCCCGTGCTCGACATCGGCCCCGGCTCACCCACCGGCGTGACCTCGGGCATCGGAGCGAAGTTCCCCGCGAAATATCAGGACGCCATCTTCGCCCTCGACTGGACCTTCGGCACGATCTACGCCATTCATCTCGAGGAAAAGGGCGCCGGCTACGAGGCGAAGCAAGAGGCCTTCCTCTTCGGTATCCCCCTCCCCGTGACCGATGCCCTGATCGGAGACGACGGGGCCTTTTACTTCACCATCGGCGGCCGCAACACCCAGAGCGCTCTCTACCGCGTGACCCATTCCGATCCCGGCACAGTCGTCGAAAAACGCACCATCGATCCCGCCGCCACCGAAGCTCGCGCGGCGCGACATGCTCTCGAGAAATTCCACGGCAAAGCCAATCCCGCCGCCGTCGCCGCCGCGATGCCCCACCTCGGCAGCACCGACCGCACCCTGCGTCACGCCGCCCGCGTCGCGATCGAGTCCCAGCCGACCGATCAGTGGGCCGATGCAGCCCTGAAAGCGACCGACACCCAGACCCGCATCACCGGCGGCGTCGCCCTCGCGAGGACGGGCGATCCCAAGGCGCATCGTTCCGCCCTTCTCGCCTCCCTCCTCGAGCTCGATCCCGCCGCGCTCGAGGATTCACAGGTGCTCGGCCTGCTACGCGCCTATGCACTGAACTTCGTACGCCTCGGGCGGCCCGATCCCGCCGAGCGCGAGGCCGTCATCGCCGAGCTCGACCCGCTCCTGCCTCATCGGAACACCGACGTGAACACCGAGCTCGTGCAGGTGCTCGTCTATCTTGAAGCGCCCGCCGTCGTTGCGAAAACGATGGACCTGATCGTGAACCGCGGCGAGCCCCGCATCCCCGATTGGAAAGAACTCGCGAGCCGCAACCCCGGCTACGGCGCCACCGTGCTCGAGGTGCTCAGCAACCACCCGCCCACACAGGAGATCGGCTACGCCTTCATGCTGCGGAACCGGAAAAAGGGCTGGCAGATCACCGAGCGCCGTCAATACTTCGAGTTCCTCAACGAAGCGGCCAAGTTCAAGGGAGGGGCGAGTTTCACCGGCTTCCTCACCAATCTGCGCGACGAAGCGCTCGGCAACTGCACCAACGAAGAGCGCGCTGCCCTCGCCGATCTCACCGGGGAGAGTTTCAATCCCGTGCCCGACTTCACGATCACCCCGCCGAAAGGTCCCGGTCAGGTCTGGACCGTCGCCTCGGCCGCTCCCCACACCAGCGGCGGCGCGATGAAAAAGGGCAGCTTCGAGAACGGACGCAGCCTTTTCCACGCGATCGGTTGTGCCGCCTGCCACCGCTTTGCCGGACTCGGCGGCGACATCGGCCCTGACATCACCAGCACGAGGACCAAGTTCAGCACCGAATATGTGCTCGAGAGCATCCTCGATCCCGGCAGTGTCATCTCGGATCAGTATGGGTCTTTCACCGTCACCCTGAAGAGCGGCGAGATGCATACCGGGCTTGTCGTGGAACACGACGATACCGTCGATATTTACCCCGCCGTCAACGCCGCCGAGGCGATCGCCGTAAAGCGCACCGACGTTGCTAAGATCGAGCAATCGTCCGTCTCGCAAATGCCGCCCGGCCTTATCAACGGTCTCAACGCCGAAGAAGTCCGCGATCTCATCGCCTACCTCATGTCGGGCGGCGATCCCAAGGACAAAGTCTACGGAGAGTAGGGAGACCTTCGGGCGGTGGCTCCGGCCTCCGAAACTCTCACGAGTTTCGCTACTTTCCCGAGCGTAGCGAAGGTCGTGAGACCTTCGGGCCCATCCCCCGCCCGCCGAAACTCTCACGAGTTTCGCTACCTTTCGCTCCTTCGCTACCCTGCCTCGAGCTCCGCGAGCCGGTCTTCCATCTCCGAGGCCTGGAGCACTTCGATCACGCCCGAGAGTTCTCCGGTCACGACCTGATCGAGGTTGTATAAAGTCAGGTTCACGCGGTGATCGGTGAACCGGTTCTGGGGGTAGTTGTAGGTGCGGATCTTTTCCTCGCGACCACCCGAGCCGATCAGGTTCTTGCGATGCGCCGAATACTTCTCGGACTCCTCCCGGATCTTCGCTTCGAGCAGCTTCGCCCGCAGGATCTGGAGAGCCTTTTCCTTGTTCTTGCCCTGGCTGCGGCCATCCTGACACTTCACCATTATCCCCGTGGGCAGGTGGGTGATCTGCACGGCGGAGTCCGTCGTGTTGACGTGCTGACCGCCCGGACCACCCGAGCGTGTCGCCTGGATGTGGAGCTCTTCGGGCTTCAGCTCGACATCGACTTCCTCGGCCTCGGGCAGCACCGCGACCGTCGCGGTCGAGGTGTGGATGCGGCCCTGCGTCTCCGTGCTGGGGACGCGCTGGACACGATGCACGCCGCTCTCGTATTTCAAAAAGCGAAAGACTTCCTCGCCGGTCACCTTAAAAACGACTTCCTTGAAACCGCCGACCTCGGACGGACTCGCCTCGACCGGCTCGGTCTTCCACCCGCGCTGCTCGGCGTAGCGCTGGTACATGCGGTAGAGATCCCCCGCAAAGAGCGACGCTTCGTCCCCGCCCGTGCCGGCTCGGATCTCAACAATGGCGTCCCTATCCTCGGTCGGGTCGTGCGGCAGTAGGGCATACTGGACGCGGCTTTCGAGATCGGTGATGAGCCCCTCGAGCCCGGGGATCTCCTCCGCCGCCATCTCGGCCATCTCGGGGTCGCCCGACTTGGCCAGCTCGAGATTGTCAGCCAAGTCGATGCGGGCCTTGGCGATCGCCTCCCAGTCCTCGAGCAGGTTCTTGAGCCGGTTGTATTCGCGCGTCAGTTCGCCGGCGGCACGGGGTTCGTCGAAAAAACCCTCCTGCGCCATGTTCGACTCCAGTTCTGGGAGTCGGAGACGTTTTCTCTCGATGAGTTGGGAGTAGTCCACGGGCGGGTCAGGTTCAGGTTTCGCGTTTGGAAGGAAAGGGACAATAAAAAACGGTGACGACACCCTCGGGCATCATCACCGTTTTGGAAAATCAGGAAATCAGAGCCTAAGCGCTGAGATCGGAAAGCTTGGGCTTCTTGCGGCGGTCGGCAGCGGACTTCGAATCGCCGAAACGCTTCTGGAACTTGTCAACCCGACCGGCAGTATCCACGAAACGCTGCTCACCGGTGAAGAACGGGTGGCAGGCGGAGCAGATACCGATGTGGAGATTCGCCACCGTCGATCGCGTCTGGATGACGTTGCCGCAGTTGCACTGAATGACTGCTTCTTTGTAAATGGGATGGAGGTCCGCTTTCATGATCGAGGTCGGGAAAATTTGAAGGGGCGGAAACTAGTCGCGGAAGATTCAGGGATCAAGCGGAAATTTGGTTCTCCGGAAGACTTCGCTTGTCCTAAAGGGTATTTCCGGCTGGAGGAAGGTCCCGGTCCCTCCGTATCCCAAGCGTAGCGAAGGTCGTGAGACCTTCGGGCAGTTTCCCGGGCGGGCCTCACGTTTCCTGAAATAATCACACCAATCCGGCGAGCTTCCGGGCATACCCGAGCGTGTCGATCCCGCCGACAGTCTTGTCCCGCCGGATCGCTTTGATCCGGGGAAAACGCAGCGACAGTCCCGAGTCATGTCGCTTGCTCGCCTGGATCGAGTCAAAGGCGATCTCGAGGACGACGGCGGGCGTGACAACGTGGACCCCGCGATTTTTCTCGATCGTGGCCTCGCGGAAGACGTCGGTGAGTTCCTCGATCTCGAGATCGGTCAAGCCCGAGTAGGCCTTGCCGATGACCCGCAGGGCTCCGCTCTCCTCGTCACGCACCGCAAAGGTGTAATCGCTCAGCACGTGGGCGCGTTTCCCGTGTCCCTGCTGCGCCTTCACGACGACGACATCGAGCGTGGGCATTGCTTTTTTCAACTTCAGCCATTGTTTGCCCCGCCGCCCGGGGGAATAGAGACTCGCCGGATCTTTCGCGATGAGACCCTCGTTGTCGCGCCGCTTCGCCTCATTAAAAGCCTCGTCGACCTCCTCTGCCGTGACCGCACGGACGACCTCGCAACAGCTCAGCGCGGCAGGAAAAGTCAACTTTTCCAGCATCGCACGCCGCTCGACGAGGGGACGGTCGAGCCAGCCTTCGCCATTCAACCCGAGCAAATCAAAGGCGATGAACCGCACCGGGACCGCTTCGCCGAAAAAGAGATCTCCCTGATCGAGCCGCAAGTCACGACGACCGAGCCGCTTTTGCAGGTCGAAAAAGGTGAGCCTTTTGCCCTCGGCCGAGGCGATGATCTCCCCGTCGAGGATGACATCGTGATCGAGCCCGCGCGCCGCCGCGATCAGTTCGGGGAACTCCCCGTCGAGCCGGCGCAGGTCACGCGAGTAGATCCCGACCTCGTCCCCGCGGCGGTGCAACTGCGCGCGGATACCGTCATATTTGTCCTCGAGCCAGAGCGGGCGTCCCTCGGCGCCGTGCCGCGCGACGATGTCCTCTGCTGTCTCTTCAGGGCTCGCCAGCATCACCCGGATGGGCGTGAACCAGCTCGCCCCGGCCTGGCCGAGCTCCCCGCGCTGCGCCATGCGCGCCGTCTCGCCCGCGTCCCCGAGCAGCATGTGAGCCTCGCGCACGGCGTCCGGCTCCTGGCCGAAAGCGAGCGCGATCGCCTCCTCGAGCAAGCCGGTCTTTAACCCGATCCGCAGGTCTCCGAGAAGGATGCCCACCACGAGCGCCGCCTCGCTGTGGTGGAATCGGCCAAGCGCCTCGCGCAGCAGTCGCACCTTTGCCGTCTGCCCCGACTCCGCTGCGAGTCTTTCAAAAAGCGACTCCATCGCCGCGAGAGTATGCGGCTGCGGGTTTGTCTTCCCCTGGAGCACCAGCCAGACCGTCCGCGCCGTGTCGGCCTGGGTGGCGGAGACCTGCCGATACCGTGC
>JBDNIL010000241.1:0-14987 GCA_041688355.1 Verrucomicrobiales bacterium
CAAGCGGCGTTCTGCCGACGACGCGGGATTGCGCTCTCGAGTTTTCAATATCACCGACACCGCTAACGCCACCACGGTGTCCCGGCACAGCGGCTCATTGAAATTCGACCAGTCGATGATCTCGCTGAGTTCCGCCACGCGCGTCTTCATCGTCACCGGGGCCACCGACATGCGCAAAAGTTTCAACGGGCTCTACGGCATCGTCGCGCACCGCTTGCACGAAAACCCGCTCAGGGGGCACGTTTTCGTCTTTTGCAACGTCTCACGTAATCGCATCAAACTGTTGCTCTGGGATGGTTCTGTCCACCACGTGGTGGACTCTGGGTTTGCGCAAAGCGCCTGGAGCGGGGCCGCTTCAGTTGGGACTGGGCCGCAGAGGACACCTCCGCCGTGGTGACGCATGAATATCTCAGTCTTCTCCTCGGCGGCATCGACCTCAAAGACGTGGAAAAAGATCTCCCCGGACCAGTTGCAACTCATCCTGGAGGGCTTCGAAGAGGATGCGGCGCTGGCGGAAACCGGCAGTGACGGCGAGGAGGTGCCGGACCCCGCCGAGGGCGCACCGGGAAAGAAGAGGTATCCCTCGAAGCGCACCGTGTTCCCCGCCAATCTGCCTGAGCGCATCATCGAGATCGACCTGCCCGAAGACGAGTGGATCTGTCCGATCACCGGCGAGATCCGCGCCTTCCTCCGCTGGGAGGAACCGGAGCGAAGCGGAGATAGACTGCCGTTAGGCAGCCCGCAGGGTGAGCGTAGCGAATCAAACGAGCAAAATCACCTATGTGCCTGGCTACTTCGAGCGGCTCATCATTCGCCGTGCGGTGCGGGCGGTGAAGATGCCTGCGGGGGCCGAAAGCGTTCTCCTCCCTGAGAACCCCGTCGTCACTGCCGAAATGCCCGCCGAATACCGCGTCATCCCCGGAGCGATCGCCGCTGCCGGACTGCTGGCCTGGCTGATCGTCTCCCAATCCTGCGATCACCTGCCCTTTTACCGGCAACAGCAGATCTTCAAGCGCCAACACCAGGTCAACATCGATCGCAACCTGATGTGCCATTGGATGAAGCGCTGCGGCGTGGTCCTCGGGATCCTTTACGAAGCGATGCGCGCGGAGCTGCTCAGCGGCAACTATCTGCAGATTGACGAATGGAGCAGAGCGACATAGCCAGCCTGAAAGGCTGCCCGAAGGGTGGCCGCGGCGGCGGCCAGCAAACGTTTATCAAGCTGCTCGACCCCGATACCAAAGGAAAAGCCAAGCAACTACACCCTGGAACGCTGGGCGGGACTGGAGCGCTACGCGGAGAGTGGCTGGGGTCATATCGAGATCGAAAACAACGGTGTCGAAAATGCGATTTGCTTCAGTCGCCGCCTCACGGCTTGCTCACCCTGCGGGCAGCCTTTGGCTGGCTGTCTCCGCCCCCACCGGGGGCTCCGGCTGCCCGACGGCCATCGGCAAGAAAAATTGGCTCTTCATCGGGCATCCCAAGGCGGGGCAGGCTTCGGCGATCCTCTACACGATCATTGAACCGGAGCGAAGCGGAGATAGACTGCCGAAGGCAGCCCGCAGGGCGAGCGTAGCGAGTCAAAACTGTCGCCTCTGCGGGATCAACCCGCTCGAGTATCTCTGTGATGTGATGCCGAGGATCATGGACCATCCCGCCAGCCGGGTCTCGGAGCTATTGCCCCGCCAATGGCAAGCGGCTCGGGATGCTGATGCTCAAGGCACCAAGGCGGAAGCGGATTGATCGGATCACGGGCAGTGGTGCAGGTGAGACGCTTACCTTAATCTGGCCCTCGTCTCGGACGTCGGGGTTGATACCGCTACCCGTACGACACGCCTTCAAACGAGGTTGCCGAGACGTCCGTGAGGCTGTTTTAGGCGCTACAGTTCCCGGGGTTGCGCAGCGAAAGAGGCTTTCAAAGTCCGTCGATTTCGCTCACTGTCTGGGCATGAAATCAATCATTTTTGGAAGTCTTTCCGTGCTCCTGTGTGCGACGACCGCCCGTGCCCGGGTCGAAGTCATCGCCGGTGCTCCGGGGACGACGGCGATTAGTGAACCCTTCAGCATCGACTTCGACTCGCAGGGCATTGCCTATGGAGTCGAGTTCACGAAAGCGAACCGCATTTTCCGTATCACTGACGGCCGGGTCGAGTTCGTCGCAGGGTTGGAGCACAACGCGGAAAAGAACAAGCTCGCGCCTGATGCGGACGTGAAGGATGGCAAGAATCCTCTCGAAGCCGTTTTCAACGGCATGCACGACATCCAGATCACGGCGGATGACACCGCCATCATCGGAGATTCTTTCCACCATCGGGTTCGTCTCTTCGATCTGAAGTCGGGTGCGGTCAGCACCATCGCCGGGACCGGGGAAAAGGGCTTCGGGGGCGATGGAGGTCCGGCGACAGAGGGCAAATTCAACATCACGATGACGGCGTCTCTTTCCCCCGACGGGAAGCGGGTCTACATCGCCGACATTGGGAATCACCGCACCCGCCTGCTCGATCTCGCGAGCGGTCAACTCTCAACCGTCGCAGGAAACGGAGAGAAAGGCCTCCCGACGGACGGCGTGGCGATGCTCGCGGCGGCCATGGGTGATACGCGGGCGGTGTGTCAGGCCGTCGACGGCACCCTCTACGTGCTGCTGCGCGGAGGCAACGCCCTCGTCGAAGTGAAGGCCGGCAAGGTCCGCACCGTCGTGAATCGTGCCGGGAAAAAGGGTTACAGCGGTGACGGCGGGCCTGCCGTCGAGGCGACGATGAACGGCCCTAAATATGTCGCGATGGACAAGCAGGGGCGTGTCCTCATCGCCGACGCGGAGAACCACTGCATCCGTCGTTATGATCCGGCCAACGAAAAGATCGAGCTCATCGCCGGGCAGCCGCCGGCCGCATCGGATGGGGTGGGGAAGACGCTCCTGACGACCGGGCTGCGACGGCCTCATGGCGTGCGCATTGGTCCCGATGGGATGATCTACGTGTGCGACACCTACAATAATCGGGTCCTGCGGGCTCCCTACGCCAAGTGATCAGTCGTGACGTTTGAGATCCTCCTCGTTTCGCGAGGCGGTGGTCTTTTCGTTCACTGCCTACGCCCTGCTCATCCAGATCCTGCTGCCCTTCAAGGTTTACAATCTTCTTAACCTAGTCCTAGCTCTCGCATGTCTCGTCGAATGGTGGATCAGGTATCGGCAATGAAGAGCTGGAGTGAGGCCTTTAGGCCTTTTGTGTCAGTCCCGCAGTCCCGCTAACGATGAGTGCTTTGGAAATCAGCGACGTGGCGGCCTTTCTCGAATCCGAACTCTGGCAGGACCGCTTCGACGGGGCGGCGCTGGCGGCGGGAAAACGTCTCGCCGCGTCGCGACAGGTTGCCTCGGTCACGGCCGAGCTACTCGAGACCGGCGATGCGGAGATCTCGGGGAACGTCACGGAGAAGGACGGGACCATCCACGCCCCCGTCGTCGTGCTCTGGCGCGAGGGAAGCGGGTTGGCGCTCGAGGGCGATTGCGGCTGCGAAGTCGGGACCAATTGCGGCCACGGTGCCGCGCTCCTTTTCTACCTCGGCAAAGGCAAGGGGGAACGCATCGGTCGCGCTTTCGGCGGGGCTCCGCTCGCGGAAAAGATGACCAATGGCCGGGTTCTCGAGCTCGACGAACCCGCCGCTCCCGAGTCGCCTGACAAAACCACCGATTCCCTCGCGCCGACCTTTCTCCTGCGGGTCCAGCATCGGCTCGAAGGCGAGCGCAGCGCCTGGCTGCCCGAGGTCTTCGCCGAGGCCTTTGCGGTCTACGGGGGAAAGCGGGTCTCGCTCTCGCCGGCCGGTCATCTTCCGCCCATTGTCCTGCCCGAGGGCAAGATCACCCGCTCGCGCGCCGCTGAGACCGTCGCACTCAACACTCTCTACGCGCTCGACCTGCAGCCCGGAGCAGAAGAGCCGCCGCAGTCTCTGCGCAAGCTCGATCGACCGGAATCCGAAGGCACCCTCTGGGCTCCCGACACAAAGAAATGGCCGCATGCCGAGTTCTACTGGCAGCGCTTCCGCCACGAGGGTGTCCCTGCGCTGGAGCGTCGCGGATGGGAGGTGCGCTTTGCCGCCGATGTCGGATTCAAGCCGCTCGTCTTTCGCACCGATACCTGGCAGGCCGAGATCGTGGAGGAGGGCAAAGGCTGGTTCCATCTCTCGGCCGGATTCGAGATCGAGGGCGAAAATTTCGAGCTGCAACCCATCCTCGCAGCGCTGGTGAAAAATCGTTTTCTCGAAGTGACCGAAGGCATGCCGTCCGGACAGGAGTTCATGATCTTCCTCCCCGACGGTCGCGGGCTCGCGCTCCCGGTGGGACGATTCCGGCGCATCCTCACGACGCTGGGGGAACTGCTCCAGTTCAAGTTCGGGAATGGTCCCGTGAAGCTGGGGAAACTCGATGCCGCTCTCGTCGCTGCCGAACTCGAGGGTGAAGAAGTCGCCATCACTGTGCCGCAAGAGGTCGCCGAGCTCGGCCTGCGCATCCACGACTTCGAGCGCATCGAGCGGGTGCCGCTGCCGCCGGGGCTTCGCGCCGAGCTGCGTGAGTATCAGCTCGACGGTTATTACTGGATGCAGTTTCTCGTGAGCCACGGGCTCAACGGTATCCTCGCCGATGACATGGGCCTGGGGAAAACGCTCCAGACCCTGACCCACCTCCTTGCCGAGATCGATTCGGGGCGCAGTGGCGGCCTGCCCTCGCTCGTCATCGCGCCGACGAGCGTCGTCATGAGCTGGCAGCGCGAGGCCGCCAAGTTCGCTCCCGATCTGAAAGTGCTCGTCCTCCAGGGAGCCGATCGTAAGGCGAACTTTCGGAAAATCCCGAAGTCCGACCTCGTTCTGACCTCCTACGCGCTCCTTCATCGCGATCTTGATCGGCTCCTCGAGTATGAGTTCCATCTCCTCGCTCTCGACGAGGCGCAGCATGTCAAAAACCCCGGGGCTCAGGTGACCCGGGCGGTCGCGACGCTGCGGGCGAGGCATCGGCTCTGTCTCTCCGGAACGCCGGTGGAGAATCACCTCGGCGAGCTCTGGAGTCTTTTTCACTTCCTGATGCCGGGATTGCTCGGATCGCTCGACACCTTCCGGTCCGTCTATCAGACGCCCATTGAGAAAAACGGCAGTGAGGCAAAACGCGCCGCCCTCGCCCGTCGCGTCGGACCGCTCATTCTCCGCCGGACCAAGCACGATGTCGCGAAGGAGCTGCCGCCCAAGACTGAGATCCTCCACGAGATCGAGATGAGCGAGGCGCAGAAAGACCTCTACGAGACCGTCCGCTCGACGATGGACAAGCAGGTCCGCCAGGCTCTCGCAATCCGCGGGCAGCAGGCCCAGATCGTCTTTCTTGACGCGCTGTTGAAGTTGCGACAGATCTGCTGCCATCCCCGATTGTTGAAAGAGCGGGCGAGCGAGGCGACCTCGGCGAAGTTCGAGCATCTGGTCGATTTGCTCGAGATCCTCCGCGAGGAAGGGCATCGTGTCCTGCTCTTTTCGCAGTTCACGAGTATGCTCGACATTATCGAGGCGCACCTCGTCGCGGAAGGGATGAGTTATTTAAAACTGACCGGCGAGACCAAAGACCGGCAGGGCCTCGTCGAGCGATTCCAGGGTGGAGAAGGGGAAGTCTTTCTGATCTCGCTCAAGGCCGGAGGCACCGGCCTAACCCTGACCGGAGCGGACACCGTCATTCACTACGACCCGTGGTGGAACCCCGCAGCGGAGAACCAGGCGACCGACCGCGCCTACCGCATCGGGCAGGACAAACCGGTCTTCGTCCACAAGCTGATCTGCCGCAACACCGTCGAGGAACGCATCCAGCAGATGCAGGGAAAAAAGGACGATCTCGCGACCGATCTGCTCTCGGGCGCCACGACCAGTCTGAACCTCACGCCCGAAACGCTGGCGGGGCTGCTCGGGGACTTTTAAAGAGGTAGCGAAGGTCGTGAGAACTTCGGGAGGCAGCCCGGAAAAGACGAAACTCTCACGAGACTGTTGTAAAAGCGGCTTCAAGAGACCTTCCAGATCAGTGGTTGCCCAAGAGGTAGGGCGAACCGTCCCGGTGAGCCGGTTGGGAGTCCAGTCGCGGTAGATCGAACCGGCTCGGCGGGGACGCCTCGCCCTACCTGCTTTCGCAAGAAACAACTTTTGCAACAGTCTCTCACGACCTTCGGGCGGCAGTTTCCCCGTGCTCCAGTCGATCTCGCAAGTTGACCCCGCCCCGTCCCGCGTCCATTTTCCCGCTCTTTCTTTTCCCCGTCCCATGTCTCACCCCGTTCTCCAGGTTTCCCATCTCGTGAAGAAATTCGGCGAACTGACTCCGGTGGACGGGATCTCCTTCGAGATCCAGCAGGGCGAGATCCTCGGCCTGCTCGGGGCCAATGGCGCGGGCAAAACCACCGCCATCAACATGATCCTAGGCATCGTCACCCCGACTTCGGGATCGATCCGCGTTTTTGACAAAGACCTCGCCCGCGAGCGCATCGCGATTCTGCGGCGCATGAACTTCTGCAGCACCTACACGCAGCTCCCCGGCAACCTGCGCGTCTGGCAGAATCTCACCGTCTTCGGCAGGATCTACCGCGTCCCGCAGCTCAAAAAGCGCATCGACGAGGTCCTCGAGCTGCTCGAGATCGCCCATCTCAAGGACCGCATTTCGGGCAACCTCTCCGCCGGCGAATCGACCCGGCTCAATCTCTGCAAAGCGCTCCTCAACCGGCCCGAACTCCTCCTCCTCGACGAACCCACCGCCAGCCTCGATCCCGACATCGCCGACAAGGTCCGCAAGGTCACGAAACGCATCCGCGACGAGGACGGCACCAGCATCCTCTACACCTCGCACAACATGCGCGACGTCGACGAAGTCTGTGACCGCGTCGTCTTCATGCACCAGGGAAAAGTCCTCTTCATCGGGACCGCCGCCGAGATCCTGAACCATTTCCAGGAGGAATCCCTCGAGTCCCTCTTCATCCGCGTCGCACGGGGCGGAGAAGGGAAAGCTGTTTAGCTGTTTAGCCGTTTAGCCGTTTAGCCGTTTAGCCGTTTAGCCGTTTAGCCAGACTCCCCAACCGCTCAAAGCCAAACAGCAAAATTGCTACCAGCTAAAAAGCTCCCAATGACTTTCTCCACAATCCATGCGCTCGTCTTGCGCAACCTCTACCTCTACTCGCGCACGCCGGTGCGGCTCGTCGAGCTGGTCTTCTGGCCGCTCGTCGATCTGCTTGTGTGGGGCTACCTCACCGTCTTTCTGCAAAAGCATGCCGGCGACAGTTTTCCCTACCAAATCACCTTTTTGATCGGAGCAGTGATCCTCTGGGACATCCTCTTCCGTGCGCAACAGGGCGTTGCTCTCTATTTCCTCGAAGACGTCTGGTCGCGGAATCTGCTCAACGTCTTCTCCGCCCCGGTGACCAATGCCGACTACCTCGCCGCTACCTACGTGATCGGATTCCTCCGCGCCGCCGTGACCTCGCTGCTGCTCTCGGTCCTCGCGATCGCGCTGTATTCCTTCAATCTCTTCGAGCTTAACTGGTCGCTGATTCCCTTCGTCTTCAATCTGCTCCTCTTCGGCTGGTCCCTCGGCATGATCTCGACCGCACTCATCGTGCGCTGGGGGCCTGCTGCGGAAACGCTCGCCTGGGCGGTCCCGTTTTTCATCCAGCCCTTCGCCGCCGTCTATTACCCCATCGACGCCCTGCCCGCGGGAGTCCGCTGGATCGCCGAAATCATCCCCTGCGCCCATGTCTTTGAAGGCATGCGCGAGGGCTTGAAGGACGGCTCCGTGTCCTGGATCGATCTCGGCAAAGCGACCGGCCTGAACGTGATCTACCTTCTCCTCGCCGGGATGCTCTTCGTCCGCGTGATGAAGACGGCGCGGGAGAAGGGGCTGTTGACGAAGTTCGTTTCGCAGTGAGGGGTGCCGATCTCCTCCGGATCTCACTTCGAATCCTATTTCTGGATTTCGGCCCGATCCACCACGCCGGGTCGTCGAATTAACCGACTCGGGCTACCGGGCGAAAACCACTTCCGAAGACAAGGCGGTCGCGGCACGCCTTCAGTAGCATGTCGCAGAGATGGCTGCGCGCCTTGACGGCGGCATGAGCGTTCGTCACTGGGATCCCGCCTTTGCCGAGTTTCGTGAGCACTACGAGGACACGAGCGTGGAGATCGAAAACATTGAGGGCGGTGTCTCGGTGTCCGTTGCGGGAAAGACTCAGGACGCTATCAAAGTCGTCCGAAATCACGCCGCGATCATTAGTGGCTTCGTCGAAAAGGGGAGCAAAGAGATGCATCAGACTCATCCGGCGGTTATCGTTAACCCGACGGCACCAAAGGAGTGAGAGAAGTTTTAACGTGAGCATTGTGTAAGATGAAAAAGAAACCTCGATTTTATATTGCCCTGTCGTTCCCGTGCGCGCTCGTCGTGATGGCGGGTTGTGAACGTGCCGCGCTCGAAGCGGGTTCCGGGGATGCCGCTCCGTCGGCACAAGAGATCACGCGAGTCATCGCGCAAGGGGAAGCGGCCGCCACTG
Source organism: Verrucomicrobiales bacterium (assembly GCA_041688355.1). Lineage (GTDB taxonomy): Bacteria > Verrucomicrobiota > Verrucomicrobiia > Verrucomicrobiales > DEV007 > Arctic95D-9. The sequence goes on from JBDNIL010000241.1 coordinate 8,547, forward strand.
CCCTCATGGAACGTCTCGGCGCACAGTTGAAAGGGGCCTTGGAAAGCGGCGGACCCGTCGCGGCGATCACCGTCTGCCAGCAGGTCGCGTTACCCCTGACGGCCGCAGCGGGATCGGAATTCGAAGGCGTCACGATCAAACGAACGACCCTGAACCCGCGCAATCCCGCGAACGCTCCGGATGAGACGGATCGAGCTGTTCTGATGGAGATGTCGGCGCAATCACCCCCTCAGCCCGCGATCCGGTGGGAGGATGGTGTTGCGCATTATTATCGCCCGCTCATCGTTCAGGAAGTCTGCCTGAAATGTCACGGCGATCCTGCGACCTTCCCGAAAGAACTCTCGGCAGCGCTCGCGGCCGCCTACCCTGCTGATGAGGCGACCGGCTATGCGCTCGGAGATCTCCGCGGCGCGATTCGAGCCACGATCAACGCCCCCTGATTCCCGTATCCTACATTCCGAAATACAGGAAAAAAAGTCTCCTCCCTTTTCTCGTCTCGACGTTTTCGCTGGCCGCTTTCGCCCAGGAGACGAGCGTCAATCCCGGCATCAACGATTCCTTTCAAAACCCCGTGCCGAAGACCTTCGCGGAGCGATTCGAGACGGAGGGGCGGGAGGTCTACGACAACCGCGAGCTCATCGTCGAAAAGTTGGCCCTGCAGCCCGGCATGGCCGACGCCGATGTTGGCGCAGGGACCGGACTCTTCACCCGGCTCATGGCCCCGAAGGTCGGAGCCGCAGGCAAGGGCTATGCCGTCGACATCGCGAAGACCTTCGTCGATCACACTGTCATGAGCAGCCATGCCCGCGGCCTCAAGCAGGTCGAGGGAGTCGTCTGCACGCCCGATGATGCAAAGCTCGCGCCAGGGTCGGTCGATCTCGTCTTTATTTGCGACACCTACCACCACTTCGAATTCCCCCACAAGACGATGCTCTCGATCGGTCGCGAGCTGAAGCCCGGAGGCCCCGTTGCCCTGATCGACTTCGAGCGCATCGAGGGAGTCAGTTCCGACTGGACGATGGGACACGTCCGCGCCGGGAAAGAAGTCTTCCTGAAAGAGATCGAAGATGCCGGCTTCGAACTCGTCGAGGAGTTCGATCTCTTCAAAGAGAACTATTTCGTCGTTTTCAAAAAGCAGTAGCACCGAAAGTAGCCCCGCTCGGCCCGGTCGGGGTCGCTCTCAGAGCCCCTCGACCTCCCAGCCCTCGCGATATTTCTCGCGGATCATCGCGTTGGCCGCGTCCGAGTTCGTGAACTTCCCGGCCGATTCGTCCCACTTGAGAGTCTCGCCTTTCAGGCGCATCGCCACCGTGCCGAGGAGGACGGCTTCGGTCATGGGGCCCGAGTAGTCGAAGTTCGTGAGCGGCTTTCCGGGAATGTCGCCGCGGATCGCGTCGGCGAAATTCTTGTGGTGGTGCCCGGCCTCGACCGCTTCGATAACTTCGTCTGACTTCTTCCCGTCGCGATACACCATGGGCATCCCGCCGTGGGGGATCACGAGCACGCCGGTCGTGCCGATCACGATCGTTCCCGTCGAGGGTGCCTTCTCGATAACTTTCCCGTCCGCGTTTTTCTCATCGGGACCGAGCAGGGCCAGCACCTCGGCCGGGACCCGCTGCACGCCGTCATACCAGGTGAAGTCAAAATCGCCCTCGGTGAAGGCATTGCCTTTCATCCGGTGATGGATAAGGCCGTCGAGAGGCCAACTGTCGCCATCGACCGGGGCGGGACCGTGCGAGGTCACCTCCAGAGTGGTCGGCTTGCCGAGCCCCATGAACCAGGTGTGATAAATGTGGCAGCCCATGTCGCCGAGGGTTCCGGTGCCGAAGCCGATACGCTTGCGCCAGTTGCCCGGGTGGAACTCGCGCGGGACGAACTTCCGCATTTTCCCGACGCCTATCCATTTGTCCCAGTCGAGCGTTTCCGGCGGCGCTTCGACACTGGCGGGCAGCGGGGTCATCGCGCCCCAGGACTTCGGGCATGAGCTGTGAACCGCCGTCACCTTGCCGACGATGCCGGCCTGTAGCAGCTTCACCGCCGTCTGGTTGCCCGAACCCGAGGCGACCTGAATGCCCATCTGGGTCATCAGTCCTTTCTCGGCCGCGAAGGCGCGGAGGCGGCGCGACTCCTCCAGCGTGCGGGTGAGTGGCTTCTCGCAATAGACATGTTTGCCGAGCTGCATCGCCGCCATCGCGATGGGCGCATGCATGTGGTCGGGCGTGCCGATGACGACCGCGTCGATCTCCTTGTGCATCTTGTCGAGAAGTTCGCGCCAGTCCTGAAAAACCTTCGTGCCCGGGTGGGCCTCGTTCAGTTGCTTGGTGCGCCCGAGGTCGACCTCGGCGACCGCGACGAGAGTTGTGTTAGGTGCCTGCAGCATCTCGGTGAGGTCGCCCCAGGCCCGGCCGGCGGCACCGAAATTGGCGAAACGCAGATTACCGCTCGGAGCCCCGGAGGCGGTGGTATTCCAGCCGATCCAGGGAGCGGCGATGGCAGTGGTGGTGGCGGTTTTGAGGAAGTGGCGGCGGGTAGTAGTCATGAGTTCAAGGTTTCAGGTTTAACATTTCAAGTTGGAAAAAGTTTTGTTAGTCGGTGATGTTGTCCGAGACGGTGGCTGTGCTATCGGGGGAGAGGTCGAAGGGCTCTTTGGAATCCGGCGTGCGGCGGTTGAGGTCGGTGAGGACGTTGCCGTTGATGAGAACTTTGTCGCAGGCACCGGTGGCGCGCACGGCTGGTCCGTCGAGGCCCGAGAACTGATTGCCCGAGATGACGATGTGCTTCGTGTTTTCAAGAACGACCCCGTGACCGATGTCGAGCTGGACCGGATTCTCGTGCTCCAGGAGACGCTTTTCCTTGCCTTCTCCGATGTGGCTGTTGCTGAAATTGTTCGCCGAGATCGTGATACGGCCGCTCTTCTCCGAAACGCGGACGCCGAAGTGGTGCACCAGAGTGAAAGTGTTAGCCGAGATCGTGATGCCGTGAGCGTCGCGCAGATCGATGCCGCCGCCCATGTCATGGGCGATCACGTTCGCCGAGAGAGTGATGCCGTAGCAGTCCCGGTCGAGGATGATCGCGGTGCCGTTGCACTCCTCTATCATGTTGCCCGAGACAACGGAACCGTAGGTATTCTCAATGACGACCCCATGGCCGAGGTGGTCGTCGATGTTGTTGCCGTTCATGCAGAGGTTGTAGGCATCAACGCAGATGACAGCGTCCTGATTCTCCTCGAAATGATTCGCATTCACGACGATGTCGTGCCCCGCATCGATGAAGAGCCCCGCCTTTTTGTTGTATGTCAGGATCGAGTCGGAGACCCGCGGATCCTCGTAGCAGTCAATCAGCGCGATGCCGTGGCCGCCGTGGTGATCGACCGAAAGACCGTGGATGAAGATCTCCTGGATCCCCTCTGCGAAGACGCCGTCACCGCTTTTTTCATTACCCGAGATCCTGAAATTGCCGAGCTGCACCCGCCAGAGCCGGGCTTTGGGATCCTTGTCGAAGGTCTTCGGACGAACCACCAGGGCGGGTTTGCCTTCCTCGTTCAAGTTTTTGATGTGACTGGACGCACCCGATCCTTCGATCCGCGTCTCGGCGGTGGAAAGAACGAGCGGTTCGCGGATTTCGACCGTCCCCGGGGGCAGACGCAGAATGCCGCCCGATTCCGGCAAAGCATCGAGGGCGGCCTGGAGCGTGGGGAAATCCGCGGCGTCGAGCGCTGCGGCCGGCACGGGCGGAAGGGCCTCCTGCGCATGAAGAGAAGTGGCGAGGCCGAGGCAAAGGAGCAAAGAGGGTCTGAGATGTGACATAACCCTCTATCCATGGCTGATTTCATGGGGGTTTGTCAAAGGTCGCGGGGGACGCGATGGCGGAGGGGTGGCCGCCTGAGAAGTACAACGGAACCTTGATTTGGTTCCCGTTGATTGATCGGCCAAGCATTTCACCTGGATTATTCAGGCGGAGGGCCGATCACGCGCAGTTGCAAATCGCGCAGCACTCGCAGATTCCCGAAATCGGCCCCTCGCATTCGACGCGCACCGGACTGGCGCTTCTCTCCGATGCGGCCGCTTTCCCGGAGTCGTTCAAAAGCCTGCTCTACAAACGCCGCCGAGCCCAGAACGGTGCCGTCGCTGAAGTACCGAACTCTTCGCCGTAACACTTCCGGCAGCGACATGGCAGCTCCGTCTTCCACGACTTTAGCAACCTCATTTGCCGCGATGCCTCGACGCGCGCCTGCGCCGGTGACCGCGTCGCCCGGTCGCTCGGCCCCTTCGAGGTAGAGGAGTCGTCGATAGCGATCCCCTACGATCTTCCAATCGACTTCCGTTCCCGGATCCTCGAGACCTTCGCGCTGAATCGAGCCGAGTCCCCTGCGGGCAACGGTCGCCTTTTTTCCACCGGCCACCGCCTCACCGTAACCGCTCCACCGGTAGTCCTCCGGCCCGGAGGCGAGGCCCGCCCTGACCGGATTAAGATCGATGTAGGCGGCGACAGCCTGTAGTGCTTCTTCACCGCCTTCGACCAATACGCTCTTGAAGCGCCCCTCCCAGAGCGTGCCGGTGCGTTCGAATCGTTTGTTGATAAAGAGAGTGAGGCGTTGCTTCAGGTCTTTGAGGAACATGGAAAGATCGCCGCGCCGCCGCTCGAACCGTTCGAGAATGGCATTCTCACGGGCGACGTCGCCGGCTGCCCGCGCTGCCGAAATCTCGTCGGCGATGGATTCTACCGTGTCACGGTCGTAGAGGATCGGCAGCAGATTAAGGAGACCTTCCCCATCCAGACGGGGGAGGGTCTCGCGATCCGGGACTTCCAAAAGGAGATGGAAGTGGTTGCCCATGAGGCAGTAAGTCGCCACCCGCACCCCGGAAAAGGTCTCCAGTTTCCGAAGGATGGATCGGAAAACCTCCTTTTCTCCGGATTGAAAGACGACACGCCGATCCACCACGCGTGAAACACAATGATAGTAGGAGCGCCCTTCGCCAAGAAGCCGTGGGAGTCTCATAGATAGAAATATATGTTGAAGATCAAGGAGAATAAGATACCACGGAAGAGAATCCTCGCAACAAAAAAGGGTCTGTCCCTTTCTTTGATAGAACTGGGGTCGGATTTTGAACATTTGGGAGGTTTTGGGGCACCCGGCTAGGCCAGAACCTCCCGCACCACTCTCCCATGCACATCAGTGAGCCGGAAATCCCGTCCCTGGAAGCGGTGGGTGAGACGCTCGTGGTCAAAGCCTAACTGATGCAGAATCGTCGCGTGAAGGTCGTGGACGTGGACGGCTCCGTCGGTGACTTCGTAGCCGAAGTCGTCGCTCGTGCCGTGGAGGCAGCTGGCTTTGAACCCGCCTCCGGCGACCCACATGGTGAAGGCGTCGATGTGGTGATCGCGGCCTGCGGCTCCGCCGTCGCGGATTTCGCCCATGGGGGTGCGACCGAATTCTCCGCCCCAGACGACGATGGTGTCTTCGAGGAGTCCTCGCTGCTTCAGGTCGAGGACGAGGGCGGCGGAGGCCTGGTCGATCTCGCGGGCGACTTCGGGGAGATGTTTGTCGAGGTTCTCGGTGGGGCCTCCGTGATGGTCCCAGTTGGTGTGGTAGAGCTGCACGAATCTCACGCCCCGCTCGATGAGACGGCGGGCGAGGAGGCAATTGTTGGCGTAGCCGTTCCCGCCCGGTGTCGCGCCATAGAGATCGAGGGTGGCCTGGCTTTCGCCGGAAAGGTCCATCAGCTCGGGCGCGCTGCTCTGCATGCGGTAGGCCATCTCATAGGCGGAGAGGCGCGTCGCGATCTCGGGATCGCCGGTGACGCCGAGCCGCTCACGATTGAGGGTGCCGACGAGGTCGAAAAAATCGGCCTGGCGTGCGGCGTCGATGCCTTTGGGATTGGCGAGGTTGAGGATGGGATCGCCGCTGCCGCGAAAAGGCACGCCCTGATAGCTGGAGGGGAGGAATCCGGCAGACCAGAGCGCGTTGCCGGCGCGCGGTCCGCGGGGGCCGGACTGGAGGACGACAAAGCCGGGCAGGTCGCGGGATTCGCTCCCGATGCCATAGGTGACCCACGATCCCATGCTCGGGCGTCCGGGGACCTGGAAGCCGGTGTTCATGAAAAGTTTGGCAGGGCCGTGGTTGAAGACGTCGGTCTTCATCCCGCGCAGCCAGGTGACTTCGTCGACGATCTTGCGATGGTGGGGGAGTAGATCGCTCAGCGTCATGCGGGATTCTCCGTAGGTGCCGAAGGCGCGCTGACCGCCGAGGAGCTTGGCGTTTTTCGGGAGAAAGGCGAAGCGTTTTCCGGCGACGAGGGACTCGGGCGGGAGTTGGCCGTGGAACTCGCGAAGGCGCGGTTTGTCTTCAAAAAGCTCGAGCTGGCTGGGGCCGCCGGCCATGAAGAGAAAGATGACGTTTTTCGCTTTGGCCGCGTTGTGGGAGCGTCGCGGTGCCATGGG
>JBDNIL010000242.1:0-10986 GCA_041688355.1 Verrucomicrobiales bacterium
CACCCTCACCCTCACCCTCACCCTCAACCTCAACCTCACCGCATCCCGGCCACGGGCGCTTCCATTTTCACGATATCGGCCGAGACCGCGCGGATGCCTTCGGCGGTTTTTTCGGTGGCCATGGCGTCTTCGTTCAGGAGAAAACGGAAACTCTTTTCATCGAGGACGAGTCGCTCGATCTTCGCTTCGTCGGCGGGGTCGGGGCTGAGTTTGCGCTCGACGGGGCCTTCGGTGTTCTTGAGTTCCTCGAGCAGACTGGTCCCGATCGTGAGCAGGTCGCAGCCGGCCAGTTCGAGGATCTGGCTGGTGTTGCGGAAGCTCGCGCCCATCACTTCGGTCTCGTGGCCGAACTTGCGGTAGTAGGTGTAGATCTGTCGAACGGACTGCACACCCGGGTCGTCGGCCCCGGTGTATTCCTGTCCGGTGCTCTTTTTAAACCAGTCGTAGATGCGGCCGACAAAGGGGGAGATGAGCTTGATCCCGCCCTCGGCGCAGACGACCGCCTGGGTGAGGGAGAACATGAGGGTGAGGTTGCAGTTGATCCCCTCTTTTTGCAGCACGGTCGCCGCGGCGATCCCTTCCCAGGTCGAGGCGATTTTGATGAGGACCCGTTCGCGCGGGATGCCGTCGGCTTCGTAGAGGCCGATCAGTTCGCGGGCCTTGTCGAGAGTGCCCTGCGTGTCAAAGGAGAGCCTCGCATCGACCTCGGTCGAGACCCGGCCGGGGACGATCTTGAGGATTTCTTTGCCGAAGGAGATGAGGACCCGGTCGATGATGGTGCCGACCGGGGTGGAAGCTCCCGCGTCTTTGACGGCCTGCTCGACGAGGTGAGCGTATTGCGCCTGCTGCGAGGCTTTGAGGATGAGGGAGGGATTCGTCGTGGCATCCTGCGGCTGATACTCCCGCATGGATTCGAAATCTCCGGTATCGGCGACGACGACGGTGAACTGCTTCAGTTGCTCGAGTTGATTGGCCATGCGGAACGGTGACGGAGTTTCGCCGCAGTGTCCAGAGAATCCCCGTGACGGAAGAGGGTTTCAAGTTTCAAATTTCAAGTTTCAAGTTTCAAGTTTTACGTTTCAAGTTACCTGTCGGGGCGGTTTGTGGCGGTGTATTTGACGGCGTCTTTGCCCTCTGGGTCGGTGTTGACGTTGTCGACGGTGAGGGTGCCGTCGGTGTTCAGGATGAGAAGGGCGCGGCTCGTGCCTCCGTCGGGGAGTTTCGCGAGGAGCTCCATTTTACTGGCCGCCTCATCGTAGAGTCCCTGAAACTGAAGCTGTTGGCCCATCGTGTCGATGGAGAGGGCGTAGATGACTTTTTTCTCCCCCTGCTCGCGGAAGCGATACATCCAGCGGTAGCCCCATTTGGCGGGGCCGTAGCCGGCGGCGCCATCGATCTGGAACCAGAGGCCGCCGAGGGCGGGTTGCCCGAAGGACTTGGCCGAGCCACCGAGCGGGGGGCGTCGATCCGGGGAATGAGGGTGCCTGTCTCGAGGCGGGCTCCGGCGAGGGCTTTAAAAAGGGGCAGGTCCGAGACGAGGCGGCCCGGTTTTTCCTGAGCGGAGAGAGAGAAAACCGCAGCCAGACTGAGCAGGAGAGCGGGGAAGAGGGCTTTTTGGCCGTAAGGTGTCATTGTAAGGGGACGGGTCGCGGGGTGTGGTGAGTCAGGTTTTTGGTGGAAAAGCGCTTCTAAACCCCTTAGCCTCTGGGATCATGGCAGCAACGGTGTTTGAAATGGAGAATGTGAGCGTCACGCGGAACGGGCGGAAGATTCTGGAAGGGATCAATCTGTCGGTCGAGCGGGGTCAGCACTGGGTCATCCTCGGCGGTAATGGGTCGGGCAAGACTTCGTTGCTGAATGTGCTGATGGGTTACCTCACCCCGACGACGGGCGAGGTCCACATGCGCGGCCGCGAGGATGCGGTGAACTCGGCCACGCAGAGCTGGGACGACTGGCGCAAGCGCATCGGCTTCGTCAGCAGCAGCATCTCGCAACAGATCGATCCGCAGGAGACCGCGATCGACATCGTTCTCTCGGGCCGCCATGCGATGATCAATTACTGGCAGAAGTCCGACGATCCGGCCGAGGTGAAGGCGGCGGAGAAAACGCTGGAGAAGGTGAACTGCTCCTACCTGCGCGACCAGATCTGGGCGACGATGTCGCAGGGCGAGCGACAGCGGGTCCTCATCGGGCGGGCGCTGATGGCGCAGCGCATGGAGGTGCTCGTGCTCGACGAACCCTGCGCGGGGCTCGACCCGGTGGCGCGGGAGCATTTCCTGAATTTTATCGAAGAGCTGACGCAAAAGGGCACCTTCCGCTCGCTCCTGCTCGTGACGCACCACGTCGAGGAGATCATCCCCGCGATGACTCACGCGCTCGTCCTCAAAGACGGCTCGGCAATCTCCCAGGGCGACAAACGGCGCTCGCTGAACTCGCTCAGTCTCTCGAACGCCTTCGGCGCCGATCTGAAGCTGCGCTCGCGGCTGGGGCGTTACCGCCTCTACTTCGACGACGAGTTCATCCCCGAAGGCGGGCAGGTCGTCTGAGCTCACTTTTTCCAGTGTTTCGCGGCGGCGCGTTCGTACTTGCGATGGGCGCGGACGCGTTTTTCGAGCCGGGTTTTGAGCTGCGCTTTTGAGGAGTCGCCCGCCTTGCCAAGGGCCATCCGGGTCGTCGTTGCGGTGATGAGCTTGACGAGATTTTTGACGTCGTCGAGCGAGACGAACTCGGCCGCGATGCCGCTCGCGGGCGGGCAGTTGTGGTAGTTCCCGAGGAGCACGGAGATCCCGGCGGCGGGGATGCCGTAGAGATTCATTGCGGTGGCCTCGCAGGAGCCGCCATCGAGGAGAGCGCGCTGATGGTCGATTTTTTCGCCGGTGGCGGCGTCGAGGAGCTCGGCGGTGATGCCGTCGTGGAAGACGCTCATGCGATCGCCGACGCGGATGACGGGGCCCTTGCCCTGCTCGGCGCCGCCGCGCGGAGCACTCGTCTCGAGGGAGACAAAACAGACGCCGTCGGGGAAAGGCCAGCTTTTCGCCAGTTCGATCGCGCCGATGAAGCCGACTTCTTCGGCGCGGGTGAAGAGGCCGTAGACGGTGGCTTCGACTTCTTTTTCCTCGAGTTCGCGGAACATCGCCACGATCGCCGCGCAGCCGACGAGGTCGTCGCAAACGCGGGAGTGAACGAGGCCGTCTTTGAGGGTGAAAGGCGTGAGCTCCCACATCCCGAAATCGCCGAACCACTCGACCGGATGGGAATCGAGCCGGTCCGCCGGGACACCGCCGAGGAATTCCTCTTTGCCCGCGTGACGCACCCAGCCGGGATGGTCCATGTGGGCCGCGAAGGCGAGACGGGGTTTCTTTTTCCCGCGTCGGTAGGTGGCGATGAGGTTCCCGAAGGCGTCCGCCGTGACGGTGACGTGGGGGAGCGGGGCGAGCAGGTCGCGGATCACGGTGGCGACAGCATACTCGTGAAAGGGGGCCGTCGGGGTCGAGATGACTTTGCGGAGGAGCGAGACGAAGGACTGGTGATGCATGGGGTGGCGGGCTCTCCACTGATTCCCGAAAATGCGGTGGGCGGCAAGTTCCACCTTGCCCGTCTCCGCCGCAGCGCTGACTATCTGCGCCATGTCCGTCTGGAAGAAACTCCGCTACAAGCTCGAGTGGCTCGCGCTGCAGTGGCTCTATTTTGTGATCCCGCTGCTGCCGCGAAAAGTGGCCCATCTCCTGAGCAAAGGGCTCGGGAGTCTCGCTTTTCTGGCGGATAAACGGGGCCGCACCACCGCGATCGAGAATCTCACCCTCGTCTTCGGGGTGGAGCGTGACGCGCGGGCGATCCGCCTGCTGGCGCGGGATTCGTATCGCAGCTTTGCGCAGACGGTCATCGATCAGTTCTGGAGCAGCCGGCTGAACCGGGAAAATTACACGACTTTCTGCGAGTTGGTCGTCGATGACCCCGACCTCATCGAGCGGGTCCGCGAGACGGGGGCGATCTGGGTGACGCCACATTACGGGAACTTCGAGTGGATCGCGCTGATTATGGGCTTCCGCGATTACAAATTCACGATCGTGGCGCAGGACTTCCGCAATTCCAGCCTGACTGAAATCTACAAAAAAAATCGCGAGGTCTCCGGGCACAAGGTCATCCCGCAGCGCGGGGCGATTATAAGGCTGCTGAAGAACCTCAAGCGGGGCGGGCACGCAGCCTTTCTCACCGATCTCACGATCCGCCCTTCGAAGCCCGCCACGATCATCGAGTGCTTTGGCCGCAAGACCTGTGTTACCGCGATCCACGCCGAGCTGATGAAGCGCACCGGTTTGCCGGTGATCCCCGGCATCTGCATCCCCCGGCCCGACGGGACCTACCTGCTGCGCGGGTTCAATGCCCTCGAGTTCGGGCCCGATGACACCGAGCACAGCATCGTCCAGGCCTGCTGGGATGTCTTCGAGCCCATCATTCGGGAGAATCCGGCGCCGTGGCTCTGGATGTACAAACACTGGCGATTCGCCCCCGAGAGCAGCGAGGAGCCCTACCCGTCCTACGCCTGGCGGAATGCGGCTTTTGACGAGGTCCTCGCCCGGGTCGAGGGCGGCAAAGTGTGAGTTTGTCCCGTCCTCCCCATCGTGTATGCTTCGGCGGAGTCCCCCCCCGGCAGAGTGCCGGATCTGATACATGAACATCATCATCGTAGGTGCCGGTGAAATCGGCACACATATCGCCCTCAGTCTCGCGGCGGAGAGTCACGCCATCGTCGTGATCGAGGCCGATCCGGTAGTCGCGGACCTGCTCAACAGCCGCATCGACGCCCGCGTCCTCGTCGGCGACGGCACCTCCATCACGACGCTGATCGATGCCGGGGTGGGGGACTGCGACCTCTTTCTCACCCTCACGAGCGACAACAATATCAATCTGGTCTCGGCCTCGATCGCGAAGCGACTGGGCGCGAACAAGACGATCTGCCGCGTTCATCCGGGGATCCAGCGCGAGAGCCTTTTCCTCGACTACGGCGAGCATTTCGGGATCGATTACCTCTTCAGCCCCGAGCGTCTCGCGGCGGTAGAGCTGGGCAAGCACGTCCGCAACCCCACCTCCACGATGGTCGAGGAGATCGCGCGCGGGTTTGTCGAGATCCAGCAGCTCAACCTCGCGCCGGGGAGCCGCCTCTGCGGGCTGCCGCTGAAGGAGATTGACTTCCCCCCGCGGGTCAGGGTCGGGGCGATCAATCGCGGCAGCGAGATCATCGTGCCCAAGGCCGACGAGATCCTCCTCGCCGGCGATCTCCTCACTCTCTTCGGGGAACCGACGCGACTGCACGACTTTCTCCCGAAGTTCCAACAGTCCTCGGAGAAGGAGGAGGAGCTCAATATCGTGATCTTCGGCGGGGGTGAGTATGGCTTCTCCCTCGCCCAGTCGCTCGAGAGCGTGAAGTGCCGGGTGCGGATTTTTGAAGAAAACACGGCCCGCTGTGAGGAACTCTGCGACCAACTCACCAACGTGACGATTCTCAATGCCGACGCCACCTCCATCGCCGAGATGAAAGAGGAGCAGATCGGGAAAGCCGACTTCTTCATCGCGGTGACGAATGTGGACGAGGACAATGTCATGACCTGCCTGCAGGCGCATAGCCTCGGGACGAAGTATTGCCTGCCGCTCATCCACCGCGCCGACTACGCCGATGCAATGACGAGCTACGGGGAAAAAATGGGAATCCTCGCCGCCGTGAGCCCGCGCGAGGCGACGCGGAAAGATCTCGCCCGATTTATCACCTCGGATCGATTCCATCTCCTCCAGAAACTCGAGGGGGTCGAGCTCATCGAGACGGCGGTGAATCCCGATTCGTCCATCATCGGGAAAATGGTGCGCGACGTCTCGTGGCCCGAAGACTGCGTCCTCGTCGCGCTGGTCAATTCCTCGCGCGGTCAAGTCCCGGCCGCCGATGACGAGATCAAGCTCGGGGACAGTCTCTACGCTCTCGTGAAACCCAGGGCAAAACGCGAATTCCTCAAGCTCGTCGCTCCCTGATGAATCTGCGTGTCGTCATCAAGATCCTCGGTCTCCTCGCGGTCCTCGTCGGCTTGGCGATGGCGGCGTGCTGGCTCTATGCCTGGGTCGAGTGGAAAATGGACGAGGGCAGCGCGGCGGCTCTCGCGACAGAGCGGGCTTTCGCGTTCTCTACGGGCATCACCGTGGGCGCGGGACTTTTAATGTTTCTGTCAGGTCTGGGCACCCCCAATGAAGTGCTGCGGCGGGAGGCCATCGCGATCGTGGGCCTCAGCTGGGTCCAGGTCAGTCTCTTCGGGGCGCTGCCCTATTACCTCTGCGAGCCCGGTCTCGGGGCTTTTGCCTCGATCTTTGAGTCCGTCTCGGGCTTCACCACGACGGGGTCGTCGGCGATGACGGACATCGAGTCCTTTCCCCGCCCGGTTCTGATGTGGCGCTCCCTCACCCAGTGGCTCGGCGGCATCGGGATCCTCGTCGTCTTCGTCGCGGTGCTCTCCTTCCTCGGGGTGGGGAGCCGGTCCCTCGTCGCGCAGGAGTCTAGCATCAATATCTCTGACGCGGGGGCCTCGCGTATCCGCGATGTCGCAGCGAGTCTCCTCAAGGTGTATCTCACGCTGACCCTGATCTGCTGTCTGGGGCTGCTCGGGCTGGGCATGAATGTCTTCGAGTCGGTCTGTCACTCCATGACGACGATCGCGACCGGAGGGTTCAGCCCCAAGAATGCGAGCATCGCGCACTACAGCGACGTGCGCATCGAGATGTGGCTGGCGCTCTTCATGTTCCTCTCCTCGATCGGATTCATGCTCTACATTTTCGCTTTCAAAGGGAAGTGGAGCCGGATCAGGGCGGAGGAGGAGGCCCGCTATTATTTCTTCCTCATCCTCGGCGCGACTCTCGCGATCGCGCTCGACCTACTGCTCGCGACCGATGACTACACCTACCTCGTGGCGATCGAAAATGCCTTTTTTAATGTCGTCTCGATCGGCTCAACGACGGGCTTCGGCGCGTCGGACTACGACCAGTGGCCCCTCTTCTCGCGGGTCGTCCTGATGGTCATGATGCTCATCGGCGGCTGCGCCGGTTCGACCGCGGGGGGCATCAAGATGAACCGTGTCATTCTCTTCCTCAAGATCGCCTTCCGGGAACTCGTGCGGTCGTTCCGCCCGAATCAGGTCTTCCGGATCCGGCTCAACGGGGTTGCGCCCGACGAGAAAGTATTCGTCACCACGTCTTTTCTCATCGCCCTCGGTTTCTCCCTCTCGGGCATCGCCTTTATCATCGTCTCCGTGCTGGAACCCTCGCTCGACATGATCTCGGTGATCGGCTGTGTCTATGCCACGCTCTTCAATGTGGGGCCCGGCTTTGAAGCGGTCGGCCCTACCAGCAATTTCGGATTTCTCCAGCCGGCCACGCTCATGGTCCTGAGCTTCCTCATGATCCTCGGCCGTCTCGAGTTCTTCGCCCTGCTCGTCCTTTTTGTCCCTTCGCTCTGGAGGAAATACTGATCCCGGGTCCGATGGAGATGACGGCACCGGCCTGGAATCTGAAGACCCGTCTCGAGGATACGGGGCTGATCCGTTTTGACAAAAAATCGCGCGAGGGTTTTGCCAAACTCGGACTGCACACGATAGGCGACACGGTCACCCATTACCCGCGCCGTCACGAGGACAGGACGCGCTTCGACCGCTTTCCCGAAGGGGCGATGGAGCACCCCGTCTGTCTCCACGTCGTCGTGACCGATAGCCGCGCCGCCTTCGGCAAAGCGAAAGGGCGGCGCTGTTTCGAGGTCACGGTCGAGCCGGTCGGCGGCGACATCCTCGGCAATCGCATCGTCCTGCGCTGGTTCAATAATGTCTATTTGCAGAAAGTCATCACGGTGGGGCACGAGCTCGTCCTCTTCGGTCTGCCGAAGGAGAGTGGACGCCGCGTCGTGATCGATCATCCCGATTTCGAGATCGTCGAGGGCGGGCAGTCGGCGAGTGACGCGCACATGGGGCGTATCGTGCCGATCTACGCGCTCAGCAGCGGGGTGAATCAAAAGAGTCTGCGCGGGCTCATCCACGATCTCCTCGAAGCGATCCCCGACGAGATGCTCCCCGACTGGCTTCCGCCGGGAGACTACGGCGGGCTCACCCGCGCCGCGGCGATGCGGTGCATCCATTACCCGCCGACCCTCGCTGATCTCGCGCCAGCGCGGCGGTATCTCGCGCTGGAGGAGTTCACCCGGATCCAGCTCATCCTGCGGGAGCGTCGCACCGCTCATCAGGCGCGGGGCGGCGTCCCCCATTGTGGCCCCGGGCATCTCCTCGCGCAGTTCCTCGAGGCGCTGCCTTTTGAACCGACGCGGGCCCAGCAGCGGACAATAGGGGAAGTCAGGGGCGACCTCGCCGCGAGTGTGCCGATGACCCGCCTCCTCCAGGGCGATGTCGGGGCGGGGAAAACGCTCGTGGCGGCGGCGGCGATCCTGCTCACGGTCGAGGCGGGCTACGATGCCGCCCTGATGGCTCCCACCCAGATCCTGGCAGAGCAACATTTCCAGACCTTTCGCGGCTGGCTCGCTCCGCTCGGGATCGATGTGCGGCTCCTCACGGGGACGCGGGACGAGGCAACCGAGATGCCGCTGTTCGCCGCCGCAGCCGCTGCCGGACACGGGAAAAGGAACGGCACCCTCACGATCGGGACCCATGCGCTGCTCCATGGTCGGGCCGGTTTTGAAAATGGTCTCGGTCTCGCCGTGATCGACGAGCAGCACAAGTTCGGCGTGGCCCAGCGCGAGGCGCTCATCGGTCAGGGGGACTCCACCGATGTGCTCGTGATGACCGCTACACCGATTCCCCGTACCCTGACGCTTGCCTTTTACGGAGACCTCGATGTCTCCATCCTCGACGAGCTGCCGGCCGGACGCGGCAAGATTATCACGGGGATACGGCTCACGACCCAGACGAACGATGCCGCCGCCTTTGTCCGCGACCAGCTCGCGACGGGGCGACAGGCCTACCTCGTCTATCCGCTCATCGACGAGTCGGATAAGCTCACTGTCGGTGCCGCCTCGATCGAGTTCGAGGCCTGGAAAAAACGGCTTCCCGGCCATGAAGTCGAGCTGCTCCACGGGCGCATGTCGGCCGACGAAAAGGAGATCGCAATGGACCGCTTCCGCCGGGGCATCGCCCGTGTCCTCGTCTCGACCACGGTCATCGAGGTCGGGGTCGATGTGCCGAATGCGAACGTCATGCTCATCTACCACGCCGAGCGCTTCGGTCTCGCGCAGCTCCACCAGTTGCGCGGACGGATCGGGCGGGGGGAGCACAAGAGCTTCTGCGTTCTCATGATCGCCCCCGAGCAGGCGGCCGCGCGGGACAGGCTAAAGATCCTCGAGGAGACGCGCGACGGCTTCCGCATCGCCGACGAGGACCTGCGCCTGCGCGGTCCCGGGGAAGTCCTCGGCACGCAGCAGAGTGGCCTGCCGGATCTGAAGTTTGCCGACTTCCTCGGCGATGCGAGGCTGGTGGAAGAGGCGAGTGAGATCGCCTCCGTGATGATCGCGTCGGGGAAACGCCGCTGAAGCTCCCTTCGCTTCGCTCTTGCCAGAACTGCTTCCTTTCTCCACTCTCCCCGCACTATGAGCGACTCCCTCGGAACTTCTCCGCACGCCACTGTCATCAGACGCATCGGTCTCGGGGCGGGGCCGATCGTCTTCCTCCTGACGCTTCTGTTTGTCGAGCTCGATCCGGCGACGCATACGGACGAGCGCATGGCGGCGGTCGCGGCGCTGATGGCGATCTGGTGGATCACTGATGCCATCCCGATGGCGGCGACATCGCTCTTGCCGCTCGTCCTTTTTCCCCTCTTCGGGGTGATGGAGGGACGGGAGATCGCGCCGGTCTACATCAATCATATCATCTTCCTCTTCCTCGGCGGCTTTCTCATCGCCCTCGCGATGGAGCGGTGGAATCTCCACCGTCGTATCGCTCTGCGCATCATTCGCACGATCGGGTCGGATCCCCCTCGCCTCGTCCTCGGGTTCATGCTCGCGACCGCCTTCCTCTCGATGTGGATCTCGAATGCCGCCACCGCGATCATGATGCTCGCGATCGGTCTCGCGGTGATCCGCCAGACCGAGGCCACTTTCGGAAAGGGGAAAACGGCCGCCTTTTCCGCCGCGCTCCTCCTCGGGATCGCCTACAGCGCGAGCATTGGAGGCATGGCCACACTCGTCGGAACCCCTCCAAATCTCGCCCTCGTGCGGCTTTTCGAGCTGAGTTTCCCCGATGCCGCTGCGGCCAGCTACAGCATCTCCTTCGGGCAGTGGATGCTGCTCGGGGTTCCGCTCAGCCTCGCTCTGCTGGCGGTGGCGTGGGTGACTCTGACGCAGGTCTGCTTTCGTAGTCCGGGTGATCTCGTCCTCGATCCCGGCATGATCAACGAAGAGCAGCGCCGCCTCGGCCCGATGCGATTTGAGGAAAAGGCGGTTCTCGCGGTCTTCGCCTCGACCGCGCTCCTCTGGATCTTCCGCGAAGATCTCGATCTCGGCGCCCGCGTGATCGTCGGCTGGGCGTCGTGGCTGCCGTTCGGGGACTATCTCGACGATGGCACGGTCGCCGTGGCGATGGCGCTGCTGCTCTTCCTCATCCCCGCCCGCCGATATGAGGGCGAGGACCGCGAGCATGACACGCTGCTGGACGCGAGTGTTTTTCACAAAATCCCGTGGCACATCATCCTGCTCTTCGGGGGCGGCTTCGCGCTGGCCAAGGGATTCCAGAGTTCCGGCCTCTCGAGCTGGGTCGGGGCGCAGTTTGCCGGGCTCGAGGATGCCCCGCTCCCCTTGCTGGTGGGCTCGATCTGCACGGTGCTGACTTTCCTCACCGAGTTCACATCGAACACCGCGACGACCGAGATGATCCTGCCTCTCCTCGCGGCGGTCGCCACGGCGACGGGGATTCATCCGCTCCTGCTCATGGTCCCGGCGGCGCTCTCGGCCTCGTGCGC
>JBDNIL010000243.1:0-46085 GCA_041688355.1 Verrucomicrobiales bacterium
GTTCATGTGTTTGTGAGGATCTGTGTCATCTGTGGAAATCCGTGACCATCTGTGTTGGAACCTCTTTAGAACACGGATTTACACAGATATTCTCAGATGACACGGATAGAATCTTTAGGTGCAACTTCATAAAATCTCCAATCCCGCCCCTTCCCGCAGCCCGCGCAAAGCCGTCTCGATCCTCGCTTTCGTAAACCGCCTTAAATCCTCGCCCGACGATCCCGCGCCGATCAGAAAGAAGCCGGAGTCCCTCGCAAAATAGCCCGCTCCCACCCGGATGACCGCTTTTACGATCAGGTTCCGCAGCAAATGCAGCCAGAAGCGACGCATCACCTCATCCGGCAACGGCTTTACCATTTCATACCCGGCAAAGGCCCACTCCAAAAATGCAGCGTCGTGAAAACAGGCCAGCAGAGAAAGGTCGTCCATCGCATCGCCTGAGATCGCGTCGTCGAAATCGATGACCGCAGCGACCGCGTCGCGCGGGCCGAGCACGTTCCAGAGCGCGAGATCCTTGTGGACAAGGACACCCTGACCGATCTCCAACAAATCCGCGTTCGTCTCGATGGACGCGATGATCTCGCGGCGTTTTGCCTCGTCGAAAAATCCCCCGGCGACTAGGAAATCGAGATGCGCCGCGAGCCGGAGCTGGAAGTAGTCAGCGTAGCCCGCATGGAACCCAACGAGCCCCGTGCCCTGCCGCCACGGCTCAAGATCGAAGGGACCGAATCCCGTCGGTCGGATCGCCTGCGAGAGGGCGACATGGCGTCCGATCTCGAAAGCCACCTTGTCCGCGTCGAGCGTGCCTTCCTTTGCCCAATGGTTCAGATCGGGATGGGGAATACGCTCCAGCGCCTGCCACGCGAACGGAACTCGCGAGCGGCTCGCATCGCATCCGAGGACACGCGGCACGGGCACCCCGGTCTTCGCGACTTCGCCGAGAAGGGCCGATTCCATCTCGAGATGATCGTCGCCTTCCGGCCCGTTTTCGATGCGGAGAAAAGCGGGCGAGCCGTCGATCTCGGCGTTCCAGGTGAGGTGGTTTCCCTGTCCCGCTGCGGGGGATAGGGTGAGCGTGTCAGGGTGGAAATATTCCGTCAACGCCTCGCGAATCGCTTCCTCCGGGACCTCGTCTGCGCGCGGTCCCGGACCCGTGCCATGAAAGGCGGCGGGACGATCGCACTTCCAGTAGTAAATATCGCGCCGGCTCATTCAGCCTTCCTCCGTTTCCACCACGCCGCGAGGAATCCGCCGATGATGTTCTGCATCACCCCGCTGAAGACGGCACCGGCCGCTGCCAGCGGCATCGCGGCGAAATGCGCCTTCGCGAGCGCTGCGGCCATGCCTCCGTTTTGCATCCCAACCTCGATGCTGACGGTGCGGGCGATAGACTCGGGAAAGCGAAAAAGCTTTGTGACCCAGTATCCGACACCGAACCCGACGAGGTGCAGAACCGTGGCGGCGAGGACGAGTCGACCGAAATTCGCGGCGATGGCCTCGGCACTGGCGGCGACGATGCCTCCGGTGACGAGAGTGAAGGCGAGCACGGCAACGGTCGGCCCGCAGGCGCCGATGCGGTCGGCGGTGCGCGGAAGCTTCCAGCGGATCAGCACCCCGAGGGTGACCGGCGCGATGGTCAACTGCAGCGCCGAGAGGCACATGCCGAGGACATCCACCTCGACCCGGCTCCCCGCGAGCAGGCTCGTCCACATCGGAGTGAAAAAGAAGGCCAGGATCGTCGAGGAGATCGTCAGCACGACCGATAGCGCCAGATTTGCCTTGGCGAGATAGGCGATCATGTTCGATGCCATGCCCCCCGGACAGCTCGCCACGAGGATGATCCCCACGGCGAGACCGGGCTCGAGCTGCAGGACCGTGGCCACGAGCCATCCGATCAGCGGCATCAGGGTGTATTGGGTGCCGAAGCCAAGGGCGACGGCACCGGGGATACGGCCCACCGCCTTGAAATCGCCGAGGTTCAGAGTCAGCCCCATGCCGAGCATCGACGCTGCAAGTGACCAGAAAATCCACGGTTTGTCGAACCAGATCATTGTCGGGGGCCAGATAAAGGCGACCACCGCAAGGCTCACGAGCCAGACCGGATAGAGGTTGTTGAACCAGAGGAAGAAACGTTGCATGGAGCAGGATCAGGGTTTGGCAGGCATGTCGCGCAGGCTATCGAAGCCCGGGCCTCCCGCACCGAGGTAGCCGCCACTGGCTCCGCCGGAGTCATTCGTTACCCAGAAGGAATAGAGGGAACCCTCGTCGAGATGAAAGCGAAATCGTCTTGGAGTGTCGGACAGGTCGGACAGGTCGGACTCGTCTGACCATTCAATCCTGAGCTTCGTCGAGTCGCCCGAAACCGCTGGGGAGCTGCGCAAGATCTTCCCCGCCTCGTCAATGACCTCGACACGGAGCTTCCCGTCAACGTTCACGAAGAGGTGTCGTCCGGTAAAGGACAGCGGTCGGGTTGTCAGGGTGCCGGGACCTTCCATCGAGGCGAAGCCGTCGCGTCGCAGGCTCGCGAGTCCGATCGAGGCACCGCCATAGATGTCGCCGCGTCCCCCGCCCGCATCGCCCGAGTAGGCGCAGTAGGGAAAGACGAGCCGGTCGTCGAGCACCACAAAGACACCGGTAGTCGTGTGCAGGTAGGCACGGTCCCACGAACCCTCCTTGCGCTCGCCGCGGATGAATCCCCGCCGGTCGGGCCGGTCCCAGTGGAAACCGTCGCGACTGAAGCCGAGTTCGAGATCAGTCAATTTGGGAAAACCGCCCTTGTTGCAAATCTCGTTGTTCGGACCGCGATGGATCTGGTGCATCCCGATCATGATGCTTTCGTAGGCCACCGCAGCGAGACTGTAGAGCTGCGGCCGGTCCCCCTCGCCCTCTATGCCGGGATAGGCGCCAGCCGACTCGGGTAGGTCAAGTCGATCCGCGTTGGTCCAGTAGACCGCGGTTTTCCAATCGGCCCCGTCGAGGAACTTTTCGCTCTCGAGGTAATAGCGGCTCCGACCACGCGGAGAGTCTTTTTTGATACTCTGCACCCACCGGTTGCGGAAGGGATTGTGAAATATGGAGCCGTAGTCCGCCACCCAGGCATTGCCGGGCACGGGCTTCGACCAGGTGCGTCCATCCGAGGTTTGCAGGCTGTGGCTCAAGCCGCGCACCTGCTGGTCTTTCGGAACGTGCGACCAGCAAGTCAGATATTTGATGCGCTCCTTCGGGTCGGTCGCCGTGATATCATACCAGAGCGCGTTGTCCGTGCCTGCCGTGGTGCCATCGCCCATGCCCCAGGCCGCGCCTTCGGGCAGGAGAACATTGCCGCCGTGCAAGCCGAGATCGGGCCTCGTCCACGTCTTCAGATCAGGACTCGTCGCCACCGCGAGCGGACCGCGCCAGCCGGCGGTGTAGAACATCCTGAACAATTTCTCCGCCGGATCGTAAAAGACGCCGCCCTGACCGAGATACACGACTTCGTTGCGTTTCTTCTCGACCTCCGTTTCGGGCGTGAAGACCGGATTGCCCTCATACTTCTTCGCCTCGTGAAAAACACGCTTCAGGTCAGTCGACTCAATGAGGAAATCATCGACGAAAAGCTGCCGGCCGAGATCGATCGGAATGACCTTCGGGGGCTTGCGCAAGTAGGGCACCTCCATCGGCTCATCAGACGCGGGATCACCGAAGCGCGGCGGCCACACATCGGGCAGCTCGATGCCGTTGTAGAGTCTCTCTGGCTTCGGGCCGGTCGCTTTGTTCGCGAGCAAGCTGAGCTTCGCGTCGGGCGAAACGACCTTCCCGGCGAGCACGTCCTCCTCGCGGAA
Source organism: Verrucomicrobiales bacterium (assembly GCA_041688355.1). GTDB lineage: Bacteria > Verrucomicrobiota > Verrucomicrobiia > Verrucomicrobiales > DEV007 > Arctic95D-9. The sequence goes on from JBDNIL010000243.1 coordinate 3,822, forward strand.
TTTCGCCAGCAGGATCTCTGCATCACTGTGGCGGTTCCAATCATAGAGGAGGTGAATAAGTCCATCCGGTGCCTCGAAGCCATCGGGATACGAGACCGCGTTGCGCTCATCCAGTATCAGCCCGCCCTTCCATGTCTGCCCTTCATCCTCGGAGAGCGAGGCGCTCATGTGGGTGCGCTTCTGCAGCCGTTCGGAGGGTGAGCCGTTTTTCACGAGGAGGATGCGGCCCGAGGCGAGGCGACGAAGAAAAAATCGCGCGTTGATGTTCTGCACCGTCGCGGCCTGCTTCGGCTCACTCCAGGTTTTGCCACCGTCGCTGGAAAAACTCTCGTGCGGCTGGCCTTTCGTTCGTGCCAGCATCCAGAGACGACCATCCTTCAGCTCGACCATCATGTGCTCGTCGAACTCCCACTCGGGAAACTTCAGTTGGCCGCGTTCGGTCCAAGTGGCACCCTCGTCGGTTGAGGCAAACACGCGTGCCGTTTTTTTGTGCCAGTCGGACACGGGTAGCAGCCAGTCGCCGTTCTTGAGCACTGTCGGCTTGTTCAGCGTGCAGCCTTCCGCAAACATCACCGGCTCCGACCACTCGGGCTCGTCCGCATCGGGGTTGTCGCAGCGGATGAACCAGTTTGTAATCTTGCCATCGGGGTTACCGAATTGCTGATCAAAGAAAAGCCACAAACGCCCACGTGGATCAGTCCACAAGTTGCCTACGAGCGCACCGCTGAGTTTCTGCGTGGACTCGGTGCGTGCACCGACCGCCAGACGCGGCTTCGACCACGACGATCCCTCGTCGTCGCTCGTCGCCAGCAGAAAGTAGCCGTCCCGCTTGTCGCCCGTACCCGTCCAGCACCCCCAGATGCGTCCCTTCGGCGTACGATCCATGCCGATGATCATCGCCCCCGGCCTTGCGTCGTCCTGAAACTCCGCGCCGGGGTTGGTAATCACTACCGGTGCATACGGATTCTGTTCCCGCACCGTCGCGCCATCCGCGAGGACGAGCAGCACCATTTTCCTAAACTGGAGCCGCTCGCCGGGTTTCACGGTTTTGCGATAAAGGCTCACCCGATTGATCTCGCCGGGAAAGAACTGCACCTCTGGCACATCCACTTTCGTGAAGCCCGCTTTTTTCAGAGCCTCTTCCTGACTCGCCGCCTGCGGTCGTATCGTCGGCGTCAGCGCGTAGATCGTGCCGCCCTTTTTCACCGTGACATCCGTCTTCTCGATGCTGGTGCGGAGAAACGGCAACTCACGCACCGCCCTGGGCATCTCATCAATCACATACTCGCGATCCGTAAAGAGCTTCACTCCCGTTTTCATCACCGCTGGGGCCTCCGGCGGCGGCGCAGGCCACACGATGCGCGCCCTGCCCGCCTGGGACTCGAACTGCCCTACATCCTCCAACTTGCCGAACATGATGCGATCGGTGCTGCCTTTGTGATCGCTCTGGGAGACCGAAAGCCAGATCACGCCGTCGTGTTCATGAAAGGTCGGGTATTGGAAGGACTCCGGTGTCTCGAAGCGATATTTGCGCTCCCACGTTTTGCCATCGCGGGAGATGTCCACATTGAAGACACTGCGATTGCAGTCCCGGATGCGCGTCGCCTCCTGCCAGCCGAGGTAATAGACGCCGCCGAACTGGTCGAAGGTCGGCTTTGAATTCAGCCCGTTTTGCACGAACGGCATCTCCTTTCCCGTGCTCCATGTCCTGCCATCGGGGCTGGTGGTGAAGTGGTAGTTGCCCATGTCGTTGCGGCAAATCGCCATCCAGGTGCCATCGGGAAGGCGGTTCACGGCGGACTCGCTGAGCTGCTGCGACTGCGGTTCATTGTAGTGGCCGATGACCTCGAAAGTGACGCGATCGTCGTGCACCAGCGCGAGGGCGTTCTGCTTGCCGGGGAAGTTGTTGAGCGTGACGTAGGTCTTGCCGTCGAACTGCTTGAAGGAGTCGAAGATGTAGAGCCCCATCTCGACTGGCGGCTTCGTGAACCCTTGCACCACCGCGTCGGCATGGAAATGCTGCGGTTCCATATCGAACACCCCCGCCGAAGTCTTGAGCTTCGCTTTGTGGATGCTATCAGCGAATGTCAAAGTGCGCAGGTCAAAGTCACGATACCAGGTAAGCGCCTGTTCCTTCGCGGGCTGGCTGCAAAAGTATGTGCGCAAGGTGTCCGTATCCTTCCGAAGGATGCGCGGCACGAAGCACATCCCTTTCGGCAGCGTCACGTTCGCGAAGACCTGCTCCGACTTCGCCATCGGGATGACCTTCTCGACGGTCAGCGTCTCGAGATTCACGACCGACAGCACGCAATACATCCGGTCCCCCGCGCCATGCCCGGGCTGCACGTCGTTGTCATGCTCCACGATGTAAGCCCGTTCTCCCACACACACGAACTCGGCATCATGCGCACCCTTCACCTGCGGCGCAGAGACCCTGACAAGCCGCTCCATCACGAGGTCGCCGGCGAGGGCGGGATTCCAGTTTGCGGGGACGAGTGGCTGCGCGGACAGATCACACGAGGCAATGAGGCAGAGGAGCGAGAGGGGAAGCACTTTCATACGGGGCCCCCACTCTAGACGAGAAGCGGTTTCACAGGCGAGTCCGGAAATACTGAAACCTTGTGTTATGTTACCGCAATGAATCCACCCCCCTCCCCCGTCACTCTCCACGACCTCGCCCGAGCCGCCGGGGTCTCGGTGATGACGGTCTCGCGGGCCCTGCGGGGAGAGCCGCGCGTGGCTCCGGCTACCCGGCAGCGCATCGTCGCCCTGGCGGAGGCGATGCAGTATCGCCCCGATCCCGACCTCGCCAGACTGATGCACCGGGTCCGCTCGCGGAAGACGGTGAAGATCCGGGCGGTAATCGCGGTGATTCGCGAATGGGTGCCGGGCGACGACCTTCTCAGCCCCTCCTACCAGTATGTGCCGCTCGAGGCGATCCGGGAACGGGCGAGGGGTCACGGCTACGAAGTCGAAGAATTCTGGCTGGGAAAGGACGGGCTCACGCCGAAAAAGCTCGGCAAGATCCTCCACGCGCGGGGGATCGAGGCGGTCATCGTCTCGCCCCAGAGCGCGAGGCTCCTCTGCGCCGAGGTTGATTACGCGCCCTATGCCGCCGTCACCTTCGGTTACGCGATGCGCGAACCGGCCCTTCACATGTGCGCCGGGAACATGACCCTCGGGATCCAAACGGCGGCGGAAGAGCTGAGCTCGCTCGGCTACCGTCGCATCGGAGTCGCGGTGACCCAATGGATTGTAAATCGTTCCCAATTCGGATACAGCGGCGGCTTTTTCCACTTCCAGCAGAGCCTCGCTCAGGAAGACCGCATTCCCCTGCTGCTGCTGCCGCACAATCGTATCGAGCGGGGCTTCGCGGCCTTTTCCCGGTGGATGGAGGAAAACCGGCCCGACGTCCTGATCTCTTTCGACACCCATGTGCCGGGATGGCTCGAGCGAATGGGATTGAGGATTCCCGAAGACATCGGATTTGTCGTCCACGACTGGACCTCCGCCATGGCCGGATACGCCGGAATTTACCAGCGCCGCGATCACCTCGCCGCCTCCGCCGTCGACCTTATCGTGACCCAACTCTCGCAACACGAGCGCGGCGTCCCGGCGGTGGCGCGACAGATCATGATCCCCCCGCAATGGGTGCCGGGGGCGAGCGTGCGGAGGCAGGGGTGAGGATCACGCCGCATTTGAAATCCAAGGGCGGACGGTGTCCGTATTCCCGAATCCTTTGATTTCTGCCGCAAGTATTCAATTGCAGTGAAGGCTTTTTGGTCTAACACTTCTTGCCACCACTGAATCTATCGAAGTCCCGCATCAACAATGAAACTCACTCCACTCACACTCTCCCTCTGTGCCCTTTTCTCGCTTGTTGGAAATGCCGCAGCGGCACCGATCGGTTGGGAGCCGGACTTCGGCGCCGTAATCGACGATCTCACCGGTGAGGATGACAGCGAAGAATCGGTAACGCTGAGCTTCCCCTTCCCCTTCGAGGGCACCAATTACACAACCGTCTTCGTGGGGACAAACGGGGGAATGCAACTCGGAGATCTTGGGGATGGTAACGATATCGACTACGATATTTGGGACGATCTTGATGAATTCTACGATGATGGTGACTTTCCGGTCATCCTGCCGTTCAACACGGACCTTGATCTCGGGACAACAGGCACCGTCCATTTCAAAGACTTCGGGAATCGCGCCGTGTTCACCTGGAACGAGGTGGGAACAAATGACAAGAAGGAGCACCTCTCGACTTTTCAAGTCCAACTCTTCCCGGATGGGCGGATTTACTTCTCCTACAACGGCATTCTCGACGGAATTGGCGAAGATTTGATCGATAGCCTTGCCGGAGGCATTCTCGTGGGCGTCAGCGGCAGTACAGGAACAGATCCCGGAACGGTCGACTTGAGCTCTGAGCCGACCACGAGCACCGATACCATCTACGAACTCTGGGATTACGAGGATGCGCCGGATAACTCCCTCTTCGATCTCGACATGGGGACCCTCGTTTTCACCCCGAAAGCCGGAGGCGGGTTTTCGGTCGGTTTCCTGGAAATAATGACGACCGGTACTTCCTTTCCCGACCTTCTTATCGGTAAAAAGGCAAACTCCCTCGGCGGAGACGGGATTCGTAATCCGCGACGTCCTTCGAAACGCCAGACGATCACTCACTCACGTGGCATATTCACCAATAACACCTCGACAGCTCACCTGTTGATCCAGAACGACGGAGCCAGCGAGGGGACCTTTACCCTGAGGAGTTCTGGCGACCGTTTCCCTCGGATGTCCGTTTCGGCCAGGGCTTCCGGCAAAGCAGGAAACATCGGCGCAGCGCTCCAGACGGGACGGTTCAAACCGACAATCCCGGCGGGAGGTTCCGTGCGAGTCGTTTACAAACTCCGGACCGATCGTTTCTATGCCGGAGTTTTGCGTGGAGATAACAGGAACGATACGATCCGCTTCCAGCTCTCAGGCGCCGGTTCTGAGGACAATGCGGCGATGACGAACAACTACCGGTAAGCTCGCAGGAGAGACTAGCTTTTCCCGGTCGATGCCACGAGGCAGCCCGAACCGCCCGACAATTCGGCCACACGACTCGTCGGGGACGATGTTGCTTAGTGTAGGAGCCCTCTGCCGCTTGCAGAGCTCCCCCGTCCGGTCTCTTGATGATCGCGTCGGGGGCCTCTGCGCACTTTCTCGAAACCTTGTGGAATAGAGTAAAGAGCCTGGCCGCGGTGCCGCGAAACGGAAGGGATGACCGGCACCCGCATGCCCCGGTTTGTTTCGAGGGCAAATGCCCGGCCTTGTGAGGTGTCCGATGAAGCCCTCCACTGAGCGGGCCTCGAGCGGGGCTCAGTGACACACTGCCCCATCCTCAAAAGGAAACCCTCGCTTATTATCATAATTATGGTAATTTTTATTAATTGCAATTTTAATAACCGGAATGATTTCAAAACTCCATTCTCTCCCTCTTTTCCTCGTCATCGCGATGCTGGCGATCCTCAGCCCCGTCGAGGCCGGACTCTTTCAGAAAAAGCAGCCCGCCCCCCAGCCGACGCCAGTCCCGATGTCGCAGCAGATGCCTGGCGCATCGGCTCCGAATTCTTACGGGCAGTCTCTGCCCGAGACAGTCGTCTATCAGCAGACGGTCTACATCCCGCCCTCATACGCCCTGCCTTTCGAAGGGTATCGCTACAAGCGAATTGAAGGAAAGAAGGGATTTTTCATCGGTAGTCCGAAGCCGTCCGAGGAAATGCTGCAACTCCTCTCGATCATCCGCGCCCGGGCGGAACATATCTCGAAATTCGGACTCCCCTACGTCTTCGGTGGCGATCATCCGAGCGAGGGCGGCATGGATTGCTCGGGCTCGATGCAGTTTCTCCTCTCTGACATCGGGTTCAAGGACATGCCCCGGACCAGCTACGACCAGTATGCCTGGCTGCGAAAGGCCCGGACGATGAACCACTCGAAATCCATTCCCGACAAAATGGGCGGGCGCAAAGGGATCAAACCCGGCGACCTCATCTTCTGGGGAGGGACTTACAACTCGGGCCACAAGGTCTCCCACGTCATGATCTACCTCGGTCAGGGCGGCGACGGCACCCATTACATGTTTGGCGCCCGCGGCGAGAAAAAGCAGGGCCTGCACGGCAGCGGGGTGGATATCTTCAAGCTCGAATCCGGCTACCAGAAGGGACTCATCGGCTTCGGTTCCCTACCGGGAGTCTCCTGAGAGAATTCCCATCGCCTCGCGCGCCGCCCAGTAGCCGCACATTCCGTGTACCCCGGCCCCGGGCGGAGTCGAGGCCGAGCAGAGAAAAATCGCCGGGTCGGGGGTGGTGTGCGGTTTTGCTCTGACCACGGGACGGGTGAGCAACTGCCGCCAGTCAGACATTCCCCCGACGATGTCTCCGCCAATGAGATTCGGGTTGTAGCGCTCGTAGTCGGCGCAGTTCATCGTATGCCGAGCGAGGATTCGGTTACTGAACCCGGGGGCAAAACGCTCGATCTGCCTCTCGATGGCGTCGGTCATGTCAACGGTAGATCCTGAGGGGACGTGGCAATAGGCCCAGAAAGTGTGTTTCCCGTCGGGAGCACGGCTCTGGTCGCAAAGGCTCTGTTGGGCGGTCAGAACAAAGGGGCGATCCGAATGAATCCCGCGATTCGCATCGCGCTCGGAGATCACGATCTCGTCGATGCCGCCGCCAAGATGCACGGTCCCGGCCGCGCGACATTCCTCCGCCTTCCACGGAACGGGACCATCGAGCGCGTAGTCGATCTTAAAAATGCCGGGAGCATGACGGAACTTGTGCAGCCGTCGCCGATACGACTCCGGGAGCCGCTCCCCGGCGATGGTGGCGAGAGCGGAGGGCGAGGTATCGAAGAGGTAGGCCTTTGCCGCGGGCAGGTCCTCCATCGTCGTGATCTGGCGCCCCGTCTCGATGGTGCCTCCGAGCGAACGCAGGTAGGCCGCGAGCGCCTCCGTGATCCGGCCCGAGCCCCCCTTCGCGACCGGCCACCCGCAGGCATGACCGGCGAGCATCAGCATCAGCCCGATCGCGTTGGTCGCGAGAAGTCGGTCGAGTGGCAGCAGAGAGTGGGCGGCATTCCCGGCAAGGAGCGCTCTCGCCTTTTCATCGCTGAACCAGGCCCGGGCGGCTTCCAATGCGGATGGCAGCGCTCGCAGGCCGAACTGCATCATCCCCAGCGGATGCTCGGGGAAACGAAGGGGCGCGAGGAGATCGATGAGAATCTCATCAAAACTCTCGACGAGCGGAGAAAAGAGGCGCCGATAGACCCGACCCGACGAAGCGTCAAAGGTGGCTGCCGTCTCGTCGACGGAACGGTGCAGCACCGCCGCGCTGCCATCGTCGAAGGGATGCGCCAGAGGGATCGCGGGATGGATCCACTCGAGACCAAAGTCGCCCAGAGGCAACGTTTTCAAAAAGGGCGACGCCAACCCCATGGGATGAATCGCCGAACAGACATCGTGGTGAAAGCCCGGGAGTGTCAGCTCCGCCGTGCGGGTTCCGCCTCCGATCTGCGCGTGCCCTTCGATGACATGGACGGAGATCCCCTCCCTCGCGAGGTAGACGCCGGCAGCGAGACCATTGGGCCCGGAACCAATGATGACCGCATCGTAGGACTCACTCATAAAACAACGATGGACCCCGCCAAAGAAAAAGTCGCCTCCGGAAAATGAATTCCCCGGAGACGACTCGATGATTTTTATCTTATCAGGGACCTCAGAGCTGTCCGCAATCTTCGACGACGATGGCCTTCGAGGTTTTGCCGCTCCGGGCACCGTAGCCCTCGATCGTCTTCACGATGTCCATGCCCTCAACGATCTTGCCGAAGACGACGTGGGCGTTGTCGAGCCATTCCGTAACCACGGTGGTGATGAAAAACTGCGATCCGTTCGTGTTCGGGCCCGCATTGGCCATGCTGAGGATGCCGGGCTCGGTGTGTTTGAGCTGGAAATTCTCGTCATCGAAGCGGCGTCCGTAGATGGACTGCCCACCGGTGCCGTCCCCGCGGGTGATGTCGCCGCCCTGGCACATGAAGTCGGGGATGACACGGTGGAAGGGGCTCCCTTTGTAGCTGATGCCCTTTTCCCCGGTGCAGAGCATCCGAAAATTCTCCGCCGTCTTCGGCACTACGTCGGAACGTAGCTCGATGACGATGCGGCCCAGTTTTTCTCCGCCTGCCGTCATGTCGAAAAAGACACGCGGGAGGGCTTCTTTGTTTTCACTCATATAATGTAGAAATAAATTATCAGGCCCTATTCGGCAAGGACCGTAGCCGACTCGATCACGACGTTTTCGACCGGGACGTTTTCCATCGGCGCCTCTCTCGTCGTATCACCCGAGCGAGCTTTGAGAGTCTTCGTCGAAGTCTCAAGCCCGGCGATTTTATCGACGACATCGAGGCCGGAAACGACCTTGCCGAAGACCGCGTAGCCCCAGCCGTCGAAGGAGGGGTAATCGAGATTGCTGTTGTCCACGTGGTTGATGAAGAACTGGGCCGTGGCGCTGTGCGGATCACCTGTCCGGGCCATCGCGACGGTCCCACGGGCATTTTTGAGTCCGTTCTTGGCTTCGTTCTGGATGGGTGCCTTGACGGCCTTCTGCTCGATCGAGCCATCCTCTTTCAGCTCGAATCCCCCGCCCTGGACCATGAAGTCCTTCATGACGCGGTGGAAGACGGTTTTGTTGAAAAAGCCCTCGTTCACATAGGCGAGGAAGTTTTTGGCCGACTCGGGCGCTTTTTCCGAATCGAGTTCGATCGTGATATCTCCCTGAGTCGTTTTGAGGAGCACTTTCGGTCCGGCCATGGCGAGTGCCGAGGCGCCGAAGAGGAGCGAGACAGAGAGGAGGATGGTTTTCAAATGCATGGCTGGGCGGGTGTTTTTTAGGAGTAGCTCACGGGAAGAATGTTGCCGCGCGCGAGCGGGAAGTTCCGCGAAGGGTGAAATGAAGTCAACTTTTCCCGTCATCGGGGCGGTTTCCGGCGTCTGGATCGGCGATCAGGGCTGCGCCGCCGGCGGGGGCAGTTGCCCGTCCTCATCGAGTTCGATCCCCATGCGGCGCGCCCGCTCTTTCCACAGACTGCGGGCGTGGAGTTGCAGGTCGGCGACCTTGTCCTTCTCATCGACAATCTCGAAGCCGAAGATGGTCTCGATGACATCTTCAAAAGAGACCAATCCCACCGTGGAACCGAACTCATCGACGATGAGCATGATCTGATGTCGCTCGGCGATAAAGCGTCGGAAGAGCGCATCCACCGCCGTATGATCCGCCGCCACCGCGATAGGGCGCATCACTTCGGAGAGGATCATCTTATCGTCTGCGTCCTTGAGGTGGGCGATGAGCACCTCGCCGCGGATGACAAAGCCACTGATCTCGTCGCGGTTGTTTTTGTAAACCGGGATGCGACTGAAGGGCTTGTCCTCGACCGCCCTTACGAAGTCGGTCAACGGCATCGATTCGGGCAGCGCGAAGATCACCGGACGCGGGGTCATGATGTCCCAGGTCTTCATCGAGTGCAGCTGGATGAGGTTCTGCACGAACTGGCTCTCCTGGTCATCGATCTGGCCGGATTCCGCCCCGAGGCGTGTCATCGCGAGCAATTCCTCCCGATGCATCTCGGGTACGACATGGCCGGTCGGGGTGATGAGGCGGGTGATCTGCCGCGAAAACCAGACGAGCGGAGCGAGTCCCGTGATCATCAGGGGCAGCAGCGTGGCGGTGAATCCCGCGAGCGGCACCGCGAGCCGTGACCCGAGGGTTTTCGGGATGATCTCGGTAATCACAAGAATCGCGAGGGTGAGCACCCCTGCAAAGATCGCCTCGCCGGTATTGCCGAAGATACGGGCATACTGAGCGCCCGCTCCCGCCGCACCCATCGTATGAGCGACGGTGTTTAAGGTAAGGATGGCCGAGAGCGGCCTGTCGATGTCGGCCTTGTAAGACTTCATTCGCCCCGCCCATCGCGCGCCGCGCTGCTCTGCGCTATTGATGGCCGAGGGAGTGATCGTGAGGAGGCACGCCTCGAGGAGCGAGCACAGGAACGAGATGACGAGGGCAATGAGAACGTAAGTAATAAGAAGTGCCATGGGCGTGCGGACAGAACGCCGCCAGTATATCCGACTTTCCTGATCTCACACCCCGGAAATTGCGGTAAATCGCGCCTCTCGATGAGGGCGAGCCGGCCATCCTTACCGGGACATGCCTGCATTATGGTGCGGAGTCACTCCGCCCGCGACGGTGCCGGGGCCGTCTGCCGCAAAATCAGATTTTTTGAATCTGACAGGGCGGCAGCCAGGGAGGATTCGGCGATGCGACGCGACTCCTCACTGCACGCGAGCCGGGCCGCTAGGTCCTCCTCCCGCAAAGCTGTCTTACTGATCACCTCGCGTGCGGTCTTCTGAACCCAGGTGGTGTAGACACACAGTAAGGTAATAATGATAAGCAGGGAAAATTTCATGTTACTGAAAATTGTCAGATCGAGGATGTCACCGGTTACCGGTCACCGAGTCCGCACTGTCCATTTGCCGCCATCATAAAGATTCGCTTCCGAGACGGAACGGGCAAGAAGGGAACTGGAGAATGATTTCCGCTTTGCCATGCTTCGACTTCCCCGCGAAGAAAGAATTTTCTTTTTCTTCCGCCTTTACCCATACCGGTGGGCTCGCTGCGGTGAGCACCGGGGTGCGGTAGCTGCCCATTCGCGTCAACCTAAGCCGAAAGCCCTTGTGCTGACCGGGGATTTTTTTTCTTCTTTTGTCGCGTTCAACCTGTTTCATGAATGGGGTGAATCTCAGGCTGTCTTCCCATCGTTTGGCGGCTTGATGGTGGATCGAGAGAGCGTCGTGGCGATTTTCGTAACTGAGGTGATCCACTCCCTTTTGCCCGCTCAAAAGTCGCGCCGTTCGCATCCCGATGAGGTGGTCGATCATCGCCGTGAGGACGATGGCCATGGGATGGTGTTCGCCGCTCTTTCGATTGAGGGCCTTGTCGAGATTGTTGGCCTGTTTCCAAGCGAGGAACTGGAGCTCCACTCCCCGGCGCGCCCGGTAGATCGCACGCAACTGATTGGGCGTGAAGTCCGCTGCGGGAAGATTCGTGATCATGAGGTGCCAGCCGTCGCGAATCATAAACATGGCATCGGGTTCGACACCTTTTGAAAACGCTCCACGAAGTTCTATTTCAATGAATTCGCCAATGGAGAAGTATCCCATGTCCCGCAGCACGAGGTCGTTCTCCCGCACCAGCGCGACGAATTCTTTGCCGATGGTCTTGTCCTGTTCCGTAGCAGAATGGAGCGAATGGGAACACACTTCACCAGCGAGTAAGTCGTAGGCAAAGTCGATCTTCACTCCGGCGGTGCCGCGATGTCTCTTACCACGGGCAGGGAAGATCGCGACGTTCGCTTTGGGCATGGTTTGGACCGGCGAGTCCTCCACCAGAATGCGGCGGATCACGCCAGGACCTCCGGTGGAAAACGGCGAAGAGAAGCGTTCACCGAAGAGCCGGTGCATCGCCCCGGTGAGGAAAGCCGTGGACCCCTCCGGGGAGCGTCCGCGGACCGCCTGACTGCTGATGGGCAGGCCTGTTCGCCGAGACAATCTCGATGGCGATTTGATTGCGGGAGGCAAGCCCCGGGGCAACTGCGCCGGAGAGAGTTTGGAGGAATGTCGAAGGGTCCATTTTGGGCAATTCGCGGATCACGGATCGGGTTTCCCTTGCGAGTGCGTCGAGATCGGGGAGAGGAAGGAGCGAGGAGTCGGCGGGAGAGTTTCTTTGCATGGAAAACCTGCCGGCTCTCGTGCAAAGTCGAGTAAAACATCAGGATTTATCGATATTTAACTCACTAATACCGAGCAGGTTAAGTGCATCAGGTTGATGCGAATGGGTTGCCTGTGAGAATCACTGACCCATTCCCGGTGATCTTCGCGGTGGCGGCGGGTGCGGTCCCCACCACTTTCAGCTGATAAAAATTCAGGTCGGCGTTCGGATTGTCTTGAAATAAATTGTCTGAACTCGGGGTTTAACATATACCCCCCAACTAATTAAGCATTTCCAATGCCGCGAAACATACGTACAAATACGTATTTCTCCAAACGTCTGCACCATCGCCGGGGCGCAGCATTGAACGCGCCCCTATCATCGCGGCACAAGTCCGGTTCTCGACACCTAATTTGCTCAATATGGTCCGCACGTGGACCGTCACGGTTCGGTAACTGATCCCGAGGATCTGCGCGATCTCACGGTCTCGCTTGCCCTCACAGATCCACTGAAAGGCCTCCCTTTGCCGCGGACTAAGTTCCCTCAGCAACGTTAGATCCTGCGAGTGCGGAACAGCGCTGGAAGCGGATTGATCGACCGTCTCCGGCTCGCGCACGGGAGTATTTGGCGCATCGTGATCTTGTGTTTCCATTTTAGTATCTCATTGGTTAGGAGAGGGTCAGGGTATGGGCTAATCGGAAAGGGGAAATCCGTAGAAATACGTATCGCCTTTGACATCGCTGTTTGGGAGTTTCAGAGGCGTATCTGCTGTTGCATCCTGCAATAAATTCATCGGATTAGGTTCCATTTGGTATTTTTCACGATTACGTTTCACCTTCTGCGCGCGTGAGCACCACTCATTGTCTTATTAGCAAAAATTGCGCTCTTGTTACATAAATTCCGATTCAAATTCTCTTACATCATTCATTAAATCATTTTTTCGATATGGATAACCCCCAAATCAGGGGGGGCGGTGCAGCCTCCCCCAATGGTGCTCCTACCCCCGATGATTTTGTCAGGATCGGGTCTTTTCGCGTGATGCTCCTGAAAGCGCAGTTCGGCAAAACCGGTCTTCCGGCAAAAACTTTGGCGAATGCCGGAGGGCAGGGAAATTGGATTATAAGGCGAACTACGATGGTCGAGATATTGCCCAGTTGCTGATAATGGTGGTTTAGTGTCCGATTCTCTTTAGTGTCTGGTCGATTGCGCACCCAGTCAGAATTTCCTCGACCTCCTTTTTTCAATGGGGTGAAACCCTACCTTCAAAATGAGGGGACGGTGGAAACCGGCCTCAGAGAAGAATGGCACGAAACAAAGACACCTTTCGAGATGCCTTACGGCAGCCCGAAGAGCTCTCAAGACCTTGATTTTCAGAGCGCTAGCGTTTCTCCCGGCCGTGATTGATATCGCCGGCCGAATCGTAATCGCTTTTTCGCAGACCGAAACAAAAAGGGCGGGGGATCACTCCCCCGCCCCTTTCAAACACAATTCCGTGGCTAGCCTCAGATCGCGACGGGCTTGCCGGTCGCGGCCGATTCGTAGACAGCGTCGATGATTTGCATGAGCTGCAGGCCCTGCTCGGCGTCGTTGAGCGGCAGGGCACGGCCCTCGATCGCTTCGACAAAATTCGCGGCGGAGTTGATGCGCCCCATGTCCTGGCATTCTTCCACTTCGATGGTGGTGTCGAGGCGCTTGCCGTCTTCCTGCGTGTAGAGTTCGCAAGTATCAATGGCGGTCTCATCGAGGCCGTCGGTCCCGAAAAGACGCTCGACTTTGCCTCCGGCGAGGACGCCCTGGAAAACGATGGAGACCTCCTCGCGCTTGATCATCTCGGCCCAGGACATCTGGAAGCTGAGGACCTGACCTGTCTCGAAGCTGACAAAGCCGTGCGCGGCAGACTCGACATCGGTCGTGCCACCGACGCGATCCGGGATGCCCCAGGGGCCTTTGAAGTCCTTGTTCCTGATGTGGTCATCGAAGATCTGACCGGTGACGTAGGTCGGCCTGGGATTGCCCATGAAATACATTGCGAGATCGAGCATGTGGAGCAGGTCAATGACAGGGCCGCCTCCGGAGAGGGCCTTGGTCGTGAACCAGCCGCCGAAGCCGGGAATGCCGGTGCGACGGATCCACTTTGCCTGCGCGGAGTTGATGCGCCCCACGGTTCCATTATCGATCAGCCTCTTCATCTCGCGCGACTCGGGACGGGCGCGGTTGTTGAAGTTGAACATGAGGTGTTTGCCGGCCTTGTCCCGGGCGGCGATCATGTCGCGGACCTCGGCAGCGTTCATGGCCGGGGGTTTCTCGCAGAAGACGTGTTTCCCGGCCTCAAGGGCCTGGATCGCGAGCGGCCCGTGGAACTTGTTCGGCACGATGATGGAGACGGCGTCGATGTCGCTCGCAAGGAGTTCGGCAACGTCGCCGTAGACCTGCTCGATGGCGTTCGCCTTTGCCGAGACTGTCGCGGCTTCGATGCTGACATCGGCCATGGCGACGACCTCCGCACCGGCCTTCCGGAATCCGTCAATGTGATAGCGGGCCATACCGCCCGCACCGATAATACCAATTTTAGTTGCCATAATTCAATGGAGGCGATGCAGCAGGGCGAGTCCGCTTACTCTTTGGCTTTGCCTTTTTCCTTGGCTCCTTCGGCGGGAGCGAGTGTGGCAGCATCGCCGTTGGCGGGGGCGGCGACGGGCGCGGTCTCCGCTGCCGCGGTTACCTGCATCCCGGCATCGAGCGCCAGTTTGACGGTGGCCTGGGTGATGTCTACGCTGGTAGCATAGGCGAAGACTGGCGGTGTTACTTTCATCAGAACAACCTCAAGCCCCTGGGCCCCGGCCGCTTTAAGAGCGATGGGCTCGAGACGGACGCGGAAGTCGTTGATCATCCGGACGCGCTCTTGTGCGAGGGTCTGCTGGGCCTGAGCCTTGATGCGGTTGAACTCTTCGTTGAGCTGCTGATTCGTCGCGACGATCTGCTTCTGCTGCTCTTCAGTGGGGGTTTCCCCGGCGGCCTTCTCGACACCGCTCATTTGATTCTGCATCGTCGTCTGGGTGCGCTGCAGATCGGCGTTGAGATTGTTCTGCATGTTAAGCAGGTCAACGCGGACCTTTTCCTCGACCCCGAGCTGGCGGGCGACTTCGTCGATGTCGAGAATGGCTACTCCCCCCTTTTGCGCTATGGCAGGGAGGGTGAGAGCGGCAAACGAAAGAATGGTAAGAAGGAGTGTTTTCATGATTACAAGTATTCCCCACAGGGGACGCAGAGCCTAGAACAGAGAGGGGCAGTAAGTCCAGAGTTTTTCCGCATTTCAAGGGATGAAAATCCCGAAGCCACTGCCCGGACGCTTTTTCGCCACCCCCTTATTTGCCTACACAGTAGAGCGTGGAGCCGGACCTCAGGAGAATGCGGTCCCCCAACGGCACCGGAACGGCGCGGAAGGTTTCCTCTTTTGCCCCGTCGCCGAGGGAGTTCACGGCGACGACATCGAGGGTTTTTCCGGGGCGCAGGATGACGACATCGCCGCCTTTGACGGTCTGGTAGTAAATAAGGCCGTTGGCCACGAGCGGGGCAGCGGCAACCTCCATGGATTCACCGAGGCGCTCGGAGTAGTGGACGGCTCCGAGCGCGGCATCGTAGCTGCTCGCGATACCGCTCATGCTGGAGATGATGAGGAAATCCCCCACCACCGAGGGCGAGGGCAGGTCCCGCCCGCCTTTGCGGGGGGCGAGCCAGAGTCGATGGGTCGCGGTGACGTTGCCTGAACCGCCCGGGGTCACACAGTAGGCGTCGCCGGGCTTGCCGCAGACGACGTAGAGTTTGCCATGGGCGTAGACGGGAACGGGTTCGCCACGTCCGGTGGGGGCCTCACAGAACCAGAGTTCTTTGCCGGTGGCGGGGTCGTAGCCCTGCACGCCGAATTCGCCGTTGATGACGAGTTCCTTTTTCCCCTCGTATTCGATGAGGGCGGGCGTGCTCCAGCCGCCCTTGGGTTTGGTCTCGCGTGGGGTTTCCCAGGCGATCCTACCAGTGGCGAGATCGACCGCGACGAGACGGGAGGGACCTTCGGCGTCGCAGTTCTGGATGACCCGGCCATCGAAGATGACGGGCGAGGCAGCGATGCCCCAGCTCCCGGTGAAGTCGCCAAGAGGGAGCGACCACTCTTTTTTCCCGTTGAGATCGTAGGAGTGCAGCCCGCCGGGACCGAAAAAGGCCACGACGTGTTTGCCGTCGGTAGCGCAGCTCGGGGTCGCGTAGCTGTTCATCGCATGGATGTCCTCGGGCTTTTCACAGGCGATGGTGTCCTCCCAGAGGGTGGAGCCGTCTGCGGCGGAGAGACAGATGACATATCGCTCGCGCCCGTCGGCAGAGGCGCTCGTGAGGAAAAGTTTGTCGCCCCAGATCACTGGCGAGGACTGGCCCGAGCCTTTCAGAGAAGCTTTCCACTGGATCCCCGACTCGTCCCATGTCGTGGGCAGGGCGGGATTCTCGACGACACCCTGCGCCGCCGGACCGCGGAACTGGGTCCAATCTTCCGCATCGGCAGCGCCGGGCGGGAGCAGGGAGACAAAAAGCAGGGAGGCGAGGCGGGTGATCATGGCGCGGGAGCTTTGTTCTCGGGCTTTCGGAAAACGATGAAATGCTGAATCGGGAGAAAGTCGCGCACTTCGACAAGATCGAGGCCGACGGCCGCCATCTCAGCGGAGACCTGCTTCACGGTCATCTTGTGGAGAGGCTTGATCGGCACCGTCGGATCCTCGCCCCGGTATTCGAGGAAGACGACCCGTCCGCCCGGCGCGAGACCTCTCACGATGGACTCCATCATCTCGCGGGGATGGGAAAACTCGTGGTAGGCATCGACCATGATGACGAGATCGACAGCGCCTTCGGGCAGGCGGGTGTCCTGAATCGTGCCGAGGAGCGGCTCGACGTTCGTGATCTTTTTGAGCTTTTTGCTCGCTTCGACGAAGTCGAGCATCTCCTGCTGGATGTCCTGAGCGATCACTTTTCCTTCCGGAACGAGAGGGGCGAGGAGGAAAGAGAAATATCCCGACCCGGCCCCGATGTCGGCGACCACGTCGGTGGGCTTGAGATCCAGATTCTCGATCACGAGGGACGGCTTTTCCTCGCCCTCGCGGTCACGGCGCTCGAGCCACGAGATCGCGTGGGAGCTCACCGTCTGGGAGATCTCGCGCCCCATGTAGACTTTGCCGATCCCGTCGCGCGAGGGTTCCTTGGCCGTGTAGTGCCCTTCGTCGGCCCCGGCTGAGGGAGAGAGGAGGACCAACCCGGTGAGGGCGGCGAGGAGGAGGGAAAAGGTGGGGCAACGACGCATCGGTGTATAATTAGTCTGCGGGAACCTAACTGAAAAGCGCGAAAGTGCCGGAATTGCGCGAGATTTCACTGAACATTTTGCGTAAGAACGTCGCTCTGAGATTCCGGCAGGCCAAATTGTGCATTGCTTGAAAGTTCTGTCAGGTTTAACATCACCGCCACTATGGCTGACGACGATACGAAAAAACAGCACGCGATCTATGGCAGCGCCGGCATGGCGGCCGCCGGCATGATCCGCACCGGAAAATCGCGGGCGAAGTCGGCTAAGGGACCGACCGCCGAAAAGATCGCGGAGGAAGAAGTCGAAGCCGTGGGCATCACGGAGCGATCCGACTCGCTCTCGGATCTCGTCATTGGCACCGAAGAGCTGGAGGTCCCCGCCCCCGAGATCGTTCCCGAGGTCGAGCCGGTGCCGGAAGAGCCCGCTCTCCCCGTCTTCCAGGGGCATCGTGCCGCCGTCATCGGCCATACCGGGCGCGGCAATTTCGGCCATAGTCTCGATCTCATTTTCCGCCGGCTCGACGGCGTGCGACTCGTCGCCATCGCTGACGGTGACGCCGAGGGCCTCGAGGATTCCCACGCCCGCAGCGGCGCCGAGCACGCCTACGCCGACTACCGCGAGATGCTCGAGCAGGAAAAGCCCGATCTCGTCTCCGTAGCGCCGCGCTGGACCGATCAGCACTACGACATGGTCAAGGCAGCCCTCGAAGCCGGTGCCCACGTCTGCTGCGAGCGCCCCCTCTGCCGCACCCTGAAAGAGGCCGACGAACTCCTCGCCCTCGCGGCGGAGAAAAATCTCAAGATCGCCGTCGTCCATCAGATGCGCTGCGATCCGCATGCGGAGCTCTTCCACGAGCAGCACCGGGATCTCATCGGCGACCTCATCGAGATGAAAGTCTTCGGCATGATGGATCACCGCGCCGGCGGCGAAGATCTCCTCGTCCTGGGCACACACCTTTTTGACCTTGTCCGCTGGTTCGGCGGAGAGGCCAGCTACTGCACCGCGCAGATCACGAAAGAGGGCGAGTCAGTCATCGCCGAGGATGCCCATCTTTCGGAAAAAGAGGATCTCGGTCCGCTTCTCGGAGATGTCATCCACGCCGAGTTCGCGATGGACTCGGGCGTGCACGTCTCCTACGTGACCGACCGCCGTCTGCACCCTCTTCATGGCCCCTGGGGGATCGAGTTCGTCGGGACGAAGGGCAAGGCCCGCCTCTTCGCCGGGATGCCGCCGACCCTTTCCCTGCTGATGGATAGTGATCCCGCCTCGCCGGATCGGGAAGAACGCTGGCAGCGCTGGCCGGTAAAAGAGGAACCCTATCATGAACCCGTCGACAAGCTCACCGGCACCGATGCCTCGAACCGCCTCATCGTACTGGACTGGCTCGCGGCCATCGACGAGGATCGGGAACCGAAAAGCTCGGGGCAGCGTGCGATGAAATCGCTCGAGATGATCCACGGCGTCTGGCAGGCCGGCGCGGCGATGAAGCGGGCCTACTTCCCGCTCACGAACCGGCTCCACCCGCTCAACGAAGAATCCTGAGGCAGGGCAGCGCCTCCTGCGACCTCCGTTGATACCGAGAACCCTTTTTTGCGCTTTTTGCGCCTCTTTTCGGCCGATCTCATGCGGTGGCCGCCGGTGCCACCGCCCAGATGACTCCCCGCAAGCCGGCTCTCATTTTTATCTTTATCACGCTCTTCCTCGACGTGCTCGGGATCGGACTGGTCGTGCCCATCCTGCCGAAACTCGTCGAGCAACTCGCCGGCGGCGGAGTCGACCGGGCCTCGTATCTCTTCGGCTGGCTCGTCGGGCTCTACGCGCTGATGCAGTTCCTCTTCGCCCCCATCATCGGCAGCCTCTCGGATCGTTTCGGGCGTCGCCCCGTCATCCTGCTCTCGCTCTTCGGTTCGGGAATCGATTATTTTCTCCTCGCCTGGGCCCCCACCCTGCCGTGGTTTTTCCTCGGCCGCATCCTCTCCGGCATCAGCGGGGCGAATTTCTCCGCCGCCGCCGCCTACATCGCCGACGTCAGCCCGCCGGAAAAACGGGCCGCGAACTTCGGCATCATCGGGGCCGCCTTCGGTCTCGGGTTCATCTTCGGCCCGGCTCTCGGAGGCTGGCTCGGGCATTACGGGCTGCGCGTCCCCTTCATCGCGGCCGGGATCCTGACATTGATCAACTGCCTCTACGGCTACCTCATTCTCCCCGAATCGCTCAAGCCGGAAAACCGCCGCGAGTTCAGCCTGAAACGGTCCAATCCCGTCGGGGCTCTCCTCGAGTTGCGGAAGCATCGCCTCGTCGTCGGACTCTCCACCAGCTATTTCTTCAGCAGCCTCGCCCACCAGGTCTACCCGAGCATCTGGGTGCTCTACACCGGCTACCGCTACGGGTGGAACACGAAGCAGACCGGGCTCTCCCTCGCTCTCGTCGGACTGATGGCCGCGATCGTTCAGGGTGGTCTCGTCCGCAAGATCATCCCGATGATAGGCGAGCGTCGCGCCGCCGTGGGCGGACTGCTCATCATGTCCGTCGCCCTGACCGGCTACGGACTCGCCCCCGAAGGATGGATGGTCTACGGCATCATCATCTTCGGCTCCCTCTCCGGCATCGCCGTGCCCGCGATCCAGGGCATGATCTCGCGCACCGTCGGGGACAATGAGCAGGGCGGCATCCAGGGATCTCTGACAAGTCTCCAGAGCGTCGCCGGCGCAATCGGGCCTCCCCTCGCGACGGGAGTGTTCGGTTACTTTATCAGCGATCGAGCCCCTGCCCTCGTCCCCGGAGCCCCGTTTTTCTTCAGCTCGGGCCTGGCGGTGATGGCGGCCATGCTGGCCGCGCGGAGTTTTCGGAGGAATCCGGTGGAAGTTTCCGCGTAAAGGAGGCCTCGAGGAGCGCTCGCGCTCGGACCTCCACGGGACGCGGGTCTCAGAAAAAACCGCTATTTCCCATACTTTTCAGAAGTATTTCCCACGAACGGCCGAGTTTTAAACCTTCCTCAGATATCAGCCAAAATACCACATCTTGTGGTCATTTTCGATTTGACACCACAACATCTAGTTGCAACTCTAATAAAAGAGTCGCAATATGGGCGATTCTTCCTCCCAGTCCGTGCCATGCGCTGCGTCAAATGCAATAGCCTTGAAGACAAGGTCATCGATTCCCGCCTTTCGAAGGATGGTTTTTCCATCCGTCGTCGTCGGGAATGCCTGGGCTGCGCCCACCGCTTCACCACTTACGAGCAGGTGGAGCGCCGCGACGTCCTCGTCGTGAAGCGGGACGGAACGAGAGAACCTTTCAAGCGTGAGAAACTCCTCGGCGGCCTCATCAAGGCCTGCGAGAAACGGAGAGTATCGATCGACGAACTTGAAAACGCCGTCGAGGAGATCGTCAACGAGCTCACCGCCGACAACTTGAGGGAGATCCCGAGCCGCATCATCGGCCCGAAGGTCATGGCCCATCTCCAGCAGATCGACCCCGTCGCTTTCGTTCGCTACGCCTCTGTCTACCGACAGTTCCAGGACGTGGGCGAGTTCAGCGAAGTGATCGAATCACTGGAGAACAAGCCGATGGACCACCTCCTCCAGCCCGATCTCTTCGAGTCCCGCTCCTGAGCAGGAGGAAAAGAGATTCCCCATCACCACACAAAACACAGACAACAGACCCGCTTCCACCGCCGATTGTAACCCCATGATCGCCCTGCCCCACGCCCTGCCCTACATCCGCATCGGTTCCTCCAGCCTCGCTCTCTGCGAGTCGGACTGGCTCACCGAGACCTTCACCAACGCCGCCAGCGGGACTGATGTGCCCGACTGGATGGCCCGGGACATCTCTCGCGGTGTCGAGAGCTTCCTGATGAAGCATTACAAAGGAACCGTGATCGATTCCGAGGACCTCTTCGCCCGCATCGAGAAGACCCTGACCTCCCTTGGGCTCAATCACGTCGCCGCAAAGATCAACAAGACCCTGCCGCCCGTGCGCATATCCCTCAATGAGCTCGCCCGTCGCGCCGGGGCCGGGTATGAGCTTGCCTTTTTCCATCTCCTCGAAGAGCAACTCAAGTCCGCCGCGACCGGGGGGGCCACCACTGTGGAATGCCACGGTCTGCGCAACAGCGTGCGTCGCCTCACCTCGACGAAAAAATGGAGTGGCCGCTGCGAGGTGCTCAAGACCGAGATCACCGACTTCGTCGAGCAGATGCGCGAGCGCGTCGCGGCGGTGCGCCCGGACCTGACTCTCGTGATCGCCTCGTAACCCAAGAGACCCGCCGATGACCTTGTTCGAGAAAATCATCGCCCGCGAGATCCCCGCGAAATTCGTCTACGAAGACGATCTCGTCGTCGCCTTCCACGACATCTCGCCCCAGGCACCGACGCACATCCTCATCATTCCCCGCAAGCCCATCCCGCGGGTGGGCGAGGCGACTGCGGAGGATAGCGCCGTGCTCGGCCGTCTCCTCCTCGTTGCGGGAAAAATCGCGACGGATCTCGGAGTCAACTCGTCCGAAGAGGGATTCCGCCTCATCATTAACAATGGCAGAAACGGCGGCGAAGCCGTCCCCCATCTCCACGTCCATCTCCTCGCCGGACGCCCCCTCGCCTGGCCTCCCGGCTAGGCAGGACCGGCGAGTCAAAAGGGTCGGGTCAGAGATCATACCCTCTCTGGTCAGGCGGGGTCGAAATCCGCTCTTTTCCCGATTAAGCATTTGGGATCAACCAAGTTCGCGGTATCTTCGGGAGTGAACCCACCCTGCCCCAACCTCGACATCATCGGATGGCGCGAATGGCTATCGATTCCCGAGCTTGGTATCCCCCGGATCAAAGCCAAGGTGGACACCGGGGCGCGCACCTCGTGCCTGCATACCTGCGGCCTCGAGATCTACGAGGGACCAGGGGGGGAAGAGCGGGTCCGCTTTCTGGTGCACCCGCTCCAGAAGAAGCCCGACTATGCCGTCGAGTGCGACCGCCCCCTCCTCAACCAGCGTCAGGTCAAAGACTCGGGTGGCCACGAGGAGGTGCGGCCTTTTATCGCCGTGCCGATTACTCTCGGCCCGCTCACCTGGGAGGTGGAATTCAGCCTCACCAATCGCGATAACATGAAATTTCGCATGCTTTTAGGCCGGACTGCGATGAAAGATCGCTTCCTCGTGAATTCGGGTCTCTCCTACCAGCTCGGAAAGTCACTGCGCCAAGCGAAGGCCGGCCAGGGGTGAGGCATGGTCGCCGTCACCCGCCCCACCAATTCCACTTTTTCTGAATTATGAAAATCGCTATTTTGTCGCGTAACAAAAAACTCTACTCTACCAATGTCCTTTACGAGGCCGGCCTCAAACGCGGCCACGACATGCGCGTGATCGACTACGTGCGCTGCCACATGGAGATCACCTCGATGCGGCCCGCCATTTTCCTCGGCAGTGAGAAGCTCGAGGGATACGACGCGATCATCCCCCGGATCGGGGCGACCTACACACATTTCGGCTGTGCCGTGGTGCGGCAGTTCGAGATGATGGGGGTCACCAGCGTCAATGAATCGGTCGCGATCTCGCGCTCGCGGGACAAGCTGCGCAGTCTCCAGCTGCTTGCCCGCAAGGGCATCGGCCTGCCGGTGACTGGCTTCGCCCACGACCCGCGCACGACCGAAGCCCTCATCGACTCGGTCGGCGGGGCACCGCTCGTGATCAAGTTGCTCGAGGGCACCCAGGGCGTCGGCGTCGTCCTCGCCGAGACCCGCAAAGCGGCCGAGTCCGTCATCGAAGCCTTCCGCGGGCTCCATGCGAACATCCTCGCGCAGGAGTATATCAAGGAAGCCGGTGGAGCCGACATCCGCTGTCTCGTCGTCGGCGGCAAGGTCGTCGCGGCGATGAAACGGCAGGGCAAGGAGGGAGAATTCCGCTCGAATCTCCACCGAGGCGGTACCGCCTCGGTCGTGAAGATCACGCCGGAGGAGCGCTCCACCGCGACCCGTGCCGCGAGCATCCTCGGGCTCAATGTCTCGGGGGTCGACCTGCTGCGTTCGAACCATGGTCCGGTCGTGATGGAGGTGAACTCCTCGCCCGGACTCGAAGGGATCGAGCGCGCCACGGGCAAGGACATTGCCAAATTGATCATCGAGTTTATCGAGAAATCGGGCAAGGGTGAAAAGGCGACCCGCACAAAAGGCAAAGGGTGAGCGACACCACCGGACCAACCCGTGCGAGATGAGTGATCACACCCCCCTCACGATAGGCACCGCGACCTTCCTTCCCGGCGAGTCGGGAGTGGTCGATCTGCCTATTGGTTCCCTCACTGGATATCTCCCCGTGACGATGAACGTGCATGTGCGCCGCGGCCGCAAGCCGGGCCCGACCTTGCTCCTCACTGCGGGCATTCACGGTGATGAACTGATCGGTGTGGAAATCCTGCGCCGTATCCTCCAGACGAGGAACTTGCGAAGCCTATCGGGCACGCTCATCGTCGTCCCGGTCGTCTGCATGCCGGCCTTTCTCAACCGGGGGCGTTATCTGCCCGACCGCCGCGATCTCAACCGACTTTTCCCCGGGTCGTCGAATGGCTCGCTAGGATCGCGCCTTGCGAGCACCTTCGTGCAGGAGGTCGTCGCGCACTGCACCCACTCGATCGACTTTCACGGCGGCGCGGTGGGCCGCCCGAACCTGCCGCAGATCCGTATCTCACCCGATGATAGTGTGGCGGCCGAGATGGCGATGGCCTTCAAGCCGCCCGTCGTCATCGAGACGGGTCTGCGCGAGGGGTCACTGCGTTTTCACCTGAGGAGTCTCGGCATTCCCGCCCTGCTTTTTGAGGGTGGCGAGGCGCTCCGGATCTCCTCCGACGCGGTGCGCTACGGTCTGCGCGGCGTCTATTCGGTGATGCGCCATCTCGGGATGCTGCCGAAGCCGCGCCAGGTGACCGAGCCTGCCACGAGGACGGTCTTTTCGAACCACACCACCTGGGTGCGGGCCCATCAGGGCGGCCTTGTCATTCCCCTGATCGACCTCGGCAAAGCCATCGTCCCGGGGACAAAGTTGGGGCTCATCGCGGATCCATTCGGTCGTCACGAGACGATCATTCACAGTGAATTCGAGGGTATCGTCATCGGGATCACCCGTGAAGGACATGCCGACGAGGGCGACGCGCTTTTCCACATCGCGACGACCCCGAATCCACAACGAGCCGAGGCGCACATCCAGCGCAGCGACGAGATCCTCGAGGAACACACCGATCCGCTCGGGTGACAAGGGCGAGAGATCAGCGCAACCACGTTATTGTTGCGCGGGGCCGGACGTGTTCTCCTCTCCCAATGACGAATCGTTTTATCCACTGTTATGCGGGGGCCATCGGGCTCGCCGCGTTCTTCCCGGCCCTCGCGGCCACTGCTCAGGAGACGGCTGCAAAGCCCGATCCCAACCGCGAAGCTGCGAAGCGGCCTCTCGCAATCCTGGAGTCCGCCGACTGGCAGGATCTCTTCAATGGCAAGGACGTGACCGGCTGGGCCGGTGACACCGAGGGCTACATCGTAAAAGACGGGGTCCTCACCTGCAAGCCCGGCGGGAAAAACCTCGAGACGGTCAAAGACTACTCGGACTTCGCCTTCACTTTTGAGTTCAAGATGGAGGAGAGCGCGAACAACGGCATCGGCATCCGTGTACCCGCCGGCGCTCGCCCCGCGCAGGACGGACTCGAGATCCAGATCCTCGACAACGATGGTGCCGCCTACAATGCGGAAGGTGTCATTGCCGGGAAACCCCGCAAACTCTCCTGGCTGAAACCCTGGCAGGTCCACGGATCCGTCTACGGACATGTCCCCGCGAAGACGGGCTACCTCAAGCCCGTCGGGGAGTGGAACACCCAGACGATCATCGCGATCGAAGACCACATCATGGTCATCCTCAACGGCGCGGTCATCGTCGATGCCTTCCTCGAAGAACACTCGCCCCTCGAACCCGGTTTTAATGGTCGCAGGAACCGCACCGGCCGCATCACCCTCGCCGGTCACAGCGACCCGATGGAGTTCCGCAACCTGAAGGTCGCCGAGTTCACTGCCTCCGCCCCCGATGCCGCCGGCACCGCCGACAACACGCCTCCCGCCGGGTTCACCGCGCTCTTTAATGGTAAAGATCTCGCCGGATGGAAGGGCCTCGCGCACAACAATGCGGTCGAGCGCCGCGCCCTCACCGGCGATGCCCTCAAAGATGCCCAATCCAAGGCCGACGAAGTGATGAACGCCCACTGGCGTGTCGAGGAAGGGGTCCTCATCTACGACGGCAAAGGGGCGAGCCTCTGCACGGCGAAAGACTACGGCGACTTCGAGTTTTACTGCGACTGGAAAATCCCCGTCGGGGCCGACAGCGGCATCTACCTGCGCGGCACGCCGCAGATCCAGATCTGGGATCCCTGGGATGCCACGATCAAGGAAAAGGACGGCACACGGCGTGCTCCGACGACCCGCGAGGAGTGGGTCACCGCCTACGCGACCGGACGCAACCTCGGCTCGGGCGGTCTCTGGAACAACAAGCGCGCCCGTAACCAGCCCCTCGTCCTCGCCGACAAACCCATCGGCGAATGGAACCGCTTCCTCATCCGCATGGTCGGGAATCGCGTCAGCATCTGGCTCAACGGCAAGCTCGTCGTCGATCGCACGGAACTGGAGAACTACTGGGACAAAGACGGTATCCTGCCGCTCGTGCGGGCCGATCAGATCGAGCTGCAACACCACGGGAACGAACTCAAGTTCAAAAATCTCTACATCCGCGAGCTGCCTTACTGATCACGGATCGGCGCCGCTGCTTCGTCACGGGATGCCTCGTCGGGCATCCTTTCGGGCATCCCGTAGATGAACCAGAGGTTGCGGATGTAAATGATCCAGCCGGTGCTCTGCCCGAGGAAGCCGACGATCTCTTTGCGCCAGATGAAGTAGACCATCAGCATCGAAGCGCCCAGCAGGCTCAGCCACCAGAAGACGGGCGGCACGACCGAGGCACGCGCCTTTTCACTCGCCTGCCACTGCACCACCATGCGGGCGGTGAAGACCCCCTGCCCCGCGAGCCCGAAGACGACCCAGAGCACCCCCGCGAGGGAGGTGACATCGAGGATGCCGTAGATCCATGGCAAGTTCTTTTTGCGGCTCTGGATCTCGGTGAAAAACTCGTCCCCGGTGAGCCCCGTCTTTCCCTCTTCCCAGCCGTCGAAGGTCGCGCGGAGCTGGCCGTCGGCGCTCTTCTCCACCTCGATCGTGACGATGCGGTCCGAGAAATTAAACGGCGGCACGATCGGCTTTCCCGGCGAGGCGACGTGGCCGAGACTGACCATCGTCCACCACACCGCCGCCGGGAGGAGGAGCAGCAGTCCCGCCGCGAGGATAAGTTGTTTGCGTTTCCCCTTCATCGTCGGCGTTGCCATTTGATCCAGGCCATGACTATCGCACTGAAAATGATGCCGAAGACGAAGGCACCCACTCCGCCCTTGATGGTGTAAGCATTCACCCCGAAGGCCTCTGTCGCCTCCGCCACGATCAGGTCAACCTGCTCCGGTGCCAGGCCCGCAGCGGCATAGTAGGCCCGCACCCCGGAGACGAGATGGGCGGACATTTCCGGATTGATGGCCCCCAGATAAAGCGCCCAGCCCGCTGCGGTGAGCAGGCCCGAGAGAGCCGCGATGACCGCGCCCGAGCGAATCCCTTCGGAGAAAGTGGTCTCGGGCTCCGCTCGCACGAGGCGCCGGAAGGCGAGGACGAATCCAAAGAAGCTCAGGAAAAAACCCAACACGATCGCGACTTGAAAAAGCCCGATACTGCCGCCGTGCCATCCCGCGAGCCAGGAGACGAGCAGCCAGACGATGTTCACCGCCCCGATGATGAGGCCCCATTTCCATTCCAGCGATTTCATGCGTGACGAAGCTCTCGCTACGCCAGACGCCGCCGCGTCGCAAGTCCCGACAAAGTTGCGGCGGGAAAATTTTACATTTTCGAAGTAATATCTGGTGGCTTTGTCTTTTTTAGTTATTCTATAAGCATGGTTCCTTTGCCCCGACGCAACTTCCTTGCGATGGCTCCCGTCGCTCTCCTCCCCGGCCTGCTCCGGGGCGAACAGAAAGGGGAAACGGGGGCGGACGCTCCGGCGAAAAAGCGGCTCCTCCCCTTCTCGACAATCTTCAAGGGCGAGGCGAAGTTCGAAGCCCTCGTGAAGAAAGCGCAGAGCGAAGGCTGGGCCAGGCTGCCCATCGGGGAGCGGGTCGCGAAATTCGGGCAGGAGCTCGTCGGGGTGCCCTACGTCAATTTCACCCTCGAGATCGACGACCACATCGAGTCACCCTCGGTCAATCTGGCAGCGCTCGACTGCTGGACATTTTTCGAGCAGAGTCTCGGACTTGCCCGCATGATCGGTTTTGAAAAGCCCGCCTACACGCCCGACGATCTCCTGAGACAGATCGAGTTCACCCGCTACCGCGGCGGGGGCTGCACGGGGAACTACCTCGAGCGCATCCACTTCCTCGCGGAATGGTTTTTCGAAAACGACGCGCGCGGAGTCGCCCGCCACCTCACCAACGACCTCCCCGGTGCGACGGCCATCGCCGGGCGCAAGGTCAGCGAGATGACGACGCTGTGGAAGAGCTACCGCTACCTGCGCAACAGTCCCGAGCTGCGCGGTCCCATGAAGGAGGCCGAGGACATGGTCGCCAGGCTGCCCGTCTATCACATACCCAAAGCCAAAGTCGCCGCGATCGAGCCAAAACTCCAGAGCGGCGATATCATCGGCATCGCGACGAAGTACAACGGCGCCTTCTGCTCGCATGTTGGTCTCGCCCTGAAGAACAAGGATGGGGAGATGCGCTTCATGCACGCCTCGCGGAACTACAAAAAGGTCGTCGTCGACAAGACGATCTCGGGCTACCTCAGTGAATTCAGCGCCCACGCCGGCATCCTCGTCGGTCGCCCGCTCGAGGTCAGTGAGACCGTCACCGACAAGTCCGTCTACGAGGCGAATCTGAAGAAGCTGCTCTCCTGAGCCCCCCTCCCGGGGATGACACCATGAAACTCATCGACCCCTCACTCGGACTGCGGCTGATCGTCGGGGGCGGATGGCTCCTCGCCGCGATCGGTGCGTTCAAGATGGTCATCTACCTCATCGGTGAGCTTTTCCCCGGTATCTACGCCCGCTTCAAATCCGACACGCTCCGGCGCTTCATGACCGGAAAGGGCAACCGGCTCCTCTTCGGACTCGGTGGATTTCTCACCATCGTCCTCGGTCTCGTCTTCGTTTTTCTCGGCCTGCTCCTCAGCCGCCTCCTCGACCGGTTCTAGCTCGCCGGCGGCGCGCCTATCTTCTTCCGCGAGCAGATCGACCACTTCGCGCTGGACTGACTCGATCTCGTCGAGCCGCAGCCCCGGGTCGGCCACGATAAAGACATCGCCATTGTCCGCGTGCTCGTAGAAGAGCAGAGTGCGGGTCTCCGTCTCCTTCGCATCGGTCGGGATGAGCGTCTTTTTCCGCTCCAGCATCAGGGCGAGGATGTAACGCGCATTCTCCGTGCGCGGGTCGTCTTCGTCGATGAAGCGGCGCAGCATGCCCTCGACCGAGGTGTCAGAAGTGCGATGGTCTTCCGCCGCGCGCACGGGGGCTTTGTAGGTCGATTTCCAGAAGGAAAAGGGTGCCGGGTCCAGTTTTTTCCGGGCCTTCTTCCAGGCCGCAGCCGAGTAGTCGCGTCGGATGAACCCCTCCGAGGCGGGCTCGTCGAAGATGCAGGTGTAGAACTGATCCCCGTCGAGAAACGGCTCGCCCGAGACCTCGCAGCGGGCATGGGTCGAGCGGATCTTCCAGTCTTGAATAATGGCCATGAATTAAAAAATGCGTCACGCTCAGGCGGCACGGCCGGGTTTCAATCGCCCGGTGAGAGAGCGTAGCAGCGTCTTCACCTTCGGAATCTCCCGGTTGCGGGCCTTCAGCCAGAGCAGGACGAGACCGGTAATCCCGACGAGAATGTTGGTCAACCACGCCGCGAGAAAGGGCGACATGCGATCGCTGTGCCCCATCGCGAGGAAAGTCCCGCGCATCACATACATCAGGGCGAAGATCACGATCGCGCCGGTCACTCCGCCCATCGCCCCGCGCCGCGAGTAGACGATCCCGAGCGGAGCCGCGACCAATAGCAGAACGAGGCAGGCGAGGGGTTCGGAGAAGACATACCACCAGTTCGTCCGGAACGAGGCCAGCGAGAGATCGTCCAGCTCGCGGTTCGCATTGAGATACATCGTCAGACCGGGGATGCCGAGGTGTTCGGGATTCTGCGACGAGCTCAGCACCTTCCACGGCGTCTCGGACCACGAGGTCATCTCGACCTGTCCCCTGCTCTCGATGCGAGGGATGTGGTTCTCATCGTAAGTGTAGACCCGCACCCCGGAAAGAACCCAGGTAGGCGGACTTGCATTCCAGACCCACCGGGCCCGCTTCGCGATCCACATCGTCGTCGGCTGGTCGCGCTCGTCGAGCTGCATCACGACTACGTCGCCCATCTCGTCGCTGAGAGTGAAGGGCACCCGCCCCACGAACCAGCTGCGTTTGTCGTACTCGTTCACGTGCATCCAGCCGCGCTTTGCCCAGATGTCCTCCCGCAGCCGCTGACCGTGCTTCTTCACCCAGGTCTCGCGCTCGGCGGTCTCGAGAATGGCCTCCTTGAAGCCGACCGAAGCGGGAGCCCACTCATATTTGAAAGCCAGCCCGATGAGCGAGGCATAGAGCCCCACCACGATCAGGGGCACGAGGATGCGGACGACACTGCGACCCGAGCCTATCATCGTGATGAGTTCGTTCGACTTCGACATCTTGCTCATCGAGAACAGTCCCGAGAGCAGCACCGCGATGGGCATCACAAAAAGAATCACGAAGGGGATCTGGACTACGTAAAAGGTGAGGATCTGCCCGAAAGTCAGACCCGAGAACGACCCGCCATTGTCCGTGAAGTCCGCGATCACCCAGATCGCCATGAAAGAGAAGAGGCAAAAGGAGAACGGCGAGAGGAAGTTGTGGATCACATAGCGATCCATCAAGCTGAGGCGGAAGTAGAGCAACGCCGCGACCGGGACACTGAGGATGAGCACCGAGATGAGAAAAAGCTTCCCAAGATAGGCCGGGATCGACGGAGTCTCCCCCGCGAGGGCTTTCCCCGAGATCGCCGCCTGCGTCTCGATGATGTCGGCCGGGAGCCAGACCGCGAGGCTCGCGAGGGCACCGAGGGAGAGGGCGATCACGACAAAGCCCTTGCGCTGCTCGGACTCGGTCGTCTCTTTGATCCAGAGACTGACGAGGAAGGCGACGAGAGCGAGAAAGACCCCGAAACCCTGGAAAATCGGAGGGATCATCGAGGGCAGTTCCTCCAGCCCGTGTTTTGTCTCCGGATCCTGGAGCGCCCGGGCCGCGTCGCGGTAGTCGAGCAGCGTCCCCGCAAAGAGGAGACCCAGCCCGATCAGCAGCGCCCCCATGAACGCGCGGATCGAGAGAGTGCCCTTGTCACTGCGGTTGAGGACATGGTGAACCCACGACCTCACCTGACCGGCGAGGCGCTGACCAAATCGGGTAAGGGGGTTCCTTGTCAGAATCTCAATCATGCGGCATAGTAGCGGACGGCGAACTTGTAGGCTCTACTGAATGTTTGCCAGTCCGAAGGAAACGAAGTTCGCTATATCCGATGGAACGGTCAAGAGCCAGATTAAATTGGGAGAATCATCCCTTTTCCGAGACGCCGCACGAAACGGGGACCGCCGCGGACCTCGCCGTCGCCCCGGAATCGATAGCCGATCTCGCCCGGCGCGTCCTCTTTGCCACCGATCTAGATGAGAAGCTCCGCCTCGCCCGGCGGCCGCTCGCCCCTGAGGCGAGCTCAACCGGGTCAGCGCCGAGTCAGATCAACTTCGATCGCCTCATCCCCGGTCGGCCATCGCACCTGCGTTTTGCCACCGACACCGCCGCCCGGCCCTCTCTCCCGACCCGGCCCGGCCTC
This sequence comes from Verrucomicrobiales bacterium, assembly GCA_041688355.1. Lineage (GTDB taxonomy): Bacteria > Verrucomicrobiota > Verrucomicrobiia > Verrucomicrobiales > DEV007 > Arctic95D-9. The sequence goes on from JBDNIL010000243.1 coordinate 34,943, forward strand.
GTCGATGAGGAAAATCGCGGCGTCCTCCTCCATTTTTTCGCCAATCACGAGCTGCTCGCGGCCGAGCTCATGGCCCTCGCCCTGCTGAAGTTCCCCAACGCCCCGACCGCCTTCCGCGAAGGCCTCGCCAACACCCTGCGCGAAGAGCAGCTCCACACCCGCTGGTATGTCAACCGTATGCGGGAATGCGGCGTCGAGTTCGGCCAATACCCCCTGAGCCGCTTTTTCTGGGAGGCGGTCTCCCGCATGGAGTCCCCCCTCGACTACGTCTCGCGGCTCAGCCTCACCTTCGAACAGGCGAATCTCGATTACTCTCTGCACTACGGACACCTCCTCCGCGAGGCCGGGGACACGAAGAGCGCCTCCATCCTCCTCCGCATCTACGAAGACGAGATCGCACACGTCGGCTATGGACTGAGCTGGTTCCGCCGCTGGAAAGAGGAAAAGGAGAGCGACTGGAGCGCCCTCCAGAAGAGACTGCCCTTCCCTCTTTCGCCGAGCCGCGCCAAGGGCAATCGCACCACCTTCAACGAAGATGGGCGTCGCGCAGCCGGCTTTGACGAGGACTACATCCAGCGCCTCGCCCTCTTCGAGCGCTCCAAGGGCCGTACCCCGAATGTCTTTTATTTCAATCCCGAAGCCGAACACCGCGCCGCCGTCTGGCCTCGCCCCTACCATCCTGACAAAAAAGCCCTCGCCGTGATCCACGACCTCGAGTTCCTCGCCGCCTTTCTCACGAGGAAAGACGACGTCCTCCTCCTGAGACGGCTGCCCTCGCAGCCCCATCTCGCGAAGCTGCGCCGCTGCGGGCTCACCCTGCCCGAGCTCGAAGCCCTCGATGCGGCGGGCAATCCCGATCCCGGCGGGCTCCTCCTCCATCGCAAGATCAACCGGCTCCAGCCCTGGTCCATCGCCCCCGATCTCTGCGAGCGATTCCGTGCCCTGCAGCCCGCTACGACGAGTACGACCACTGCGGTGGCGACCGCTCCCTGGTCGGGGAAAACGCGCGAACTCTTTTCCAAAGTCAGCCAGGTCAGCACCCTCGGCGTCTGGATGGGTCCCTCCTACCCCTGCCGCAGCGCTGAAGACCTCGCCGCAGCGGTCAACGCGCTGCGCAGGCTCGGCTACCGCGAGGGCATCCTCAAACGGGCCTTTTCCACCGCCGGCTCCGGGATGCTGCGGCTCGACCTCAGCGACGAGACCGCAATCGCGAACCGCCCCCTCTCAGACAAGATTCTCGCCGAGGGCGGCATCCTCCTCGAGCCGGCCCACGACCGGATCCTCGACTTCTCGGTGCAGTATCAGATCGAGGGCGGGACCGCCCGTTTCATCGGCTTCGTCGAACAGATCATTTCCAAAGGCGGCGGGTATCGCGGCAGCCTCTGCCAGATCAAATTCTGCAAAGGCCTCGCGCCCGAGCTCGCCCAATACCTCATGGACGACGTCTTCCCCCGCTACGCCGCCGACGGACCGCTCGCCGCCGACCTCGTGCGCTGGGCCGCCGATCGCGGCTACGAAGGCCCCCTCGGGATCGACGCCTACGTTCACCGTGCCCCCGGTGGCGAACTTGCCCTGCGCCCCTTTTGCGAGATCAATCCCCGCTACACGATGGGCCGCGTCGCCCTCGAGCTCCGCCGCCAGATCGCTCCCGGCTGCCATCTGCGTTTCGAAATCATCAAAGCCGCCGACGCCACCGATCACGACGACGCCCCTCTCCTTGATGAAAAAGGGCGCTGGTGCGGCGGCTCCCTCCTCCTCACCGAACGCGGACCCGGGACCCACTTTGTCGCCCGGGCCACCATCGGCAAACTGCTGCCGCGGACCATCCCGTCCGCCTGAAAGACTCCCCCCGGTTTCCCTCCCCCCCCCTCATTTTCCCCATGACTCCGCTTAGTCGTCCCCTCGCGACGGTCCTCATACTCACCCTGATTGCCGCGCTCGCTCCGGCACAGGAACTCTCGTCCGACATCGTCGCGAGGGCCCGGCAAGCCTGTGTCGAAGTCCTCATCGGCGGACAACTGCGCGGAGGGGGCGCCTTTGTCAAAGACAGCCGGGGCAAAACCTACGTCCTCACCGCCGCGCACCTCTTCCACCACCCCGGCGACACCTGCGTCATCGTCACCGGCGACGACCGCTCGCACTTCGCTTCTCTCAGCTCCTACGACCTCGGACACGACCTCGCCCTCCTCGAGGTAGAGCCGTCCCTCAGCAGCTATGGCGCGCTTCATGTCGCCTCTGCTATCCCCACCGAGACCAAACCGGTCTTTAACTTCGGCCCCGCCCTTGGGCGGCAGCAACTCGTCCTGCCCGGCACCGTCGCCCACACCGGGATCGTCTACACCGATTTCTCCTCATCGCAGGGTTATCTCGCCCATTTCTTCGTCTCAGGCATTAATCCCGCCTTTTCCTCGGGCGGCCCCTGGATCAATCGTGACGGAGAGATCGTCGGAGTCCAGCACGGTCGGCTCAAGGGCGACGAGGGCGCGCCGTCTTCAGGCCTCAGCATGGTCTCCCCGCCTACTGCAGTGAAAGCGCTAATCGAGAAGAACGCCATCGCCGCCACCCCCGGGATCGGAGGCTTCCTCTGGGAGACCGCCACCGCGGACCTGACCTTTTTCGACAAGATCCCTGCGGGAGTCAACGGTCTCGTCGTGAATCCCGTTTTCAAAGACCGCCCCCTCGACCGCGCCGGGATCGAAACACACGATCTCATCCTGGGGTGTGACGGCAAAGCAGTCCGCCGCCTTTCCCCCTTCCTCGCCATGATCAGGGAAAAACCCGCCGGCTCGACCTTCCGTCTGGAGGTGCTCACCCCCGGAGCCGCCATTCGTGAAGTGATCCTCACAACCGATGCGATTGAGGCGGGATGGAGGTGAATCGGGAACCACGAATGGGACGAATGGGACGAATCAGTTTTTTCTCGTGGTGATCGACGCGGTCGGCAGGCCACAGGTAGGGCGAGGCGTTCCCGCCGAACCGTCATTGTTGAATGGGGTCCGCGACGGCGTTCGTATGCAAGGTCACCGATGTTACTGGCCTCTGCGAGCTCAGCTCTGTGATGCCGGGGTTGGGTGATCAAGCGATAGAGGGCATCGACTTCATTTGCGAAGCGAACCCGGCCTCACAGAGGCCAGCTACAGTCACGGCATTTGCAATTCATCGTCCCTGTAACCCTTCGCCCTACCTGCCCTTGCCTCAATTCTTCTCCCGCAAGTACGTCTCAATAGCAAACTGAGCTCTCGCCTTTACCCCCATTTTCGCGGGCCGGTAGCGGTTCTCGAGATTGCGATCGAGGATGCGTGCTTTGGTGGTGTCACTCCACTGGATGTTGAAATACTCGACGAGCTGTTGGCGCAGCTTTTTCTCGTAGACGGGGAAGATGGTCTCGACACGGGTGTCAAAGTTCCGCGGCATGAAGTCGGCGGAGGAAAGGAAAACGGCGGGGGCGCCTGCGTTTTCAAAAATAATCATGCGCGAGTGCTCGAGGTATTTATCCACGATGCTGATGGCCTCGATCGGGCAATCAGCATCGATGACGAGGGAGAACATGCTGCGCACGATCATTCGCACCGGCACGCCGGTGTCGGCGGCGCGGTGGATGAGCTCGTTGGTCTCGGTATCGGAGAAGTTGTTGACCTTGATGGAGATGCCCGAAGGCTTGCCGTCGAGGTGGTTCTCGATCTCCTGCTCGATGTGGGCACGGAGGAAGGAGCGCAGGTCAAAGGGGGCGATGTTGAGGTGCTTGAGCCGCGGCTTCTGGTAGGACTGGCGGAAAAAGCGAAAGATTTCGGCGGCATCCTGCCCGATCTCCTGATGGTAGGTCATGAGGAGGTGATCGGCGAAAATCCCGGCGGTGTCCTCATTGAAGTTCCCGGTGCCGAGGACGGTATAGCTGCGGTCGCGGCCCGACTCGCGCCGGACGATGTGGATGAGTTTGCTGTGGACCTTGAGCCCCTGCACGCCGAGCTGCACCTGCACCCCGGCGTCGCGGTAGCGTCCCGCCCATTTGATGTTGGCCTCTTCGTCAAAGCGCGCCTGCGGCTCGACGAGGACAAAGACGCTCTTCCCGTTCCGCGCCGCCGCCTGGAGCGCCCGGGCGATGCACGAGCCTTTCGCAAGACGGTACTGGGTCATCGAGATGCTCTGCACGAGCGGATCGAGGGAGGCCTCTTGCAACAGGGTGATGAGATGCCGGAAGGGCTGATACGGGATATGGATGAGAAAGTCCTGTTTCCGGATCGCGGCGAACATGCCGCCCTGCTTCGACACGAGGGCCTTCACGGGGACGGGGTCGGCCGTTTCGTAGTGCAGCCCTTTGACGCCTAAATCGGGGAAGCTGAGGAGGTCGCGCCGGTTGTGGTAGCGGGCCCCGGGGTAGAGTGAGTCGGACCTCGCGAGATTGAGCTTTCTCAGGATGAGATTGAGGAAAGGCTTGGGAAAATTCTCGTCGAAGTTCGCCCGGATCGGGAGTCCCTCTTCGCGCGCCTTGAGACTGTCGGACAGCTTCTCGAAAAAGCTCTCGGTGAAGTCGTCGTCGAAGGCGAGCTCGGAGTCGCGGGTGAACTTGATCGCGTAGGACTCGTAGTGGTCGTAGGGAAAGGTGCTGAAGATGTCGTCGAGCCCGAAGCGGATAATGTCGTCGAGATACATCACGATCTGCTTGTCCCCCACCGTGGGCAGTTGGATGAACCTCGGGAGATGCTGCGGGATTTCGATGAGCGCGTGCATGGGACGACCGATGCCGTTGGCTTTGCTCGCTTTTACCGCGAGATACATGGGCAGGTCTTTGAGCTTCGGCAGTTTCGCGGCGGCCTTGAGGATGATGGGGAAGATATGCGGGCTGACCTTGCGGCGGAAGTAGCTCCGCATGTAGGGTTTCAGCGAGCCGGGCACGTCTTTTTCGTTGATCAGCCTGATCCCGTTCTCCTCGAGGTCGGCCTTCACCTTGGCATAGGCGACATTGAAGTCCTCGGCCTGCTGGGAGACGAGGAAGCGGATCTTTTTCAGGGTGATGTGCGGGTCGGGGATGTCGAGCCCTTTCCACTCGTCGCCGAGAGAGGCGAGGCGCTTGAGGGTCGCGACGCGGACGCGGAAAAATTCGTCGAGATTGGAGCTGTAGATCCCAAGGAATTTGATGCGCTCAAAGAGCGGAACACTGGGATCGGCCGCCTCTTGCAGCACCCTCGCATTAAATGACAGCCAGCTTGTCTCCTTGCTCCGGAACTCGGTCTCCATAAAGCGGGCAACCTAACAATAGAGCGGGCCGATTTGCGAGCCGTTCTTTGTGAATTTATTCCGCATTCCCGCCGATGATTCGGACTGTGCCGGTAAATTCTTTGTCCAGTTGGAGCCGGTAGAAGCCCTCCCCGCTGTTCCCGGGTATGAGCCGTTCCGCCCCCTCGACGACGGCGCCGCCTTCCGCGACGAGGCGCACGGGCTGACCGGAGGGATGGATCTCGATCACCCCGCGCCCACTGGCAAGCTCGATGACGGGTTTGCCCTCCACAGGCCCCAGGCGCATCGCCACGCTCGTCTCTGCAGTCTCCACCCGGAGACGACGAATGCGCGGCCAGGGAACCTCCACAGTGGTGCTCGAATCGACCTCGGAAAACCACCCGCTAATGCGCTCGGCGTAGATGAAGGTCGCGCCCCCTTTCCCCTCGGTCTCTTCGTAGTAGCACGAGATGCCCGAGGTGGGAATGCCGTGGCCGAGCGACTCGCCGACGAGCCGGAAACGCTCCGCCGGCACTAAGTCGACTTCTCCGACCGAAAAACGCAGTCTCAGGTCGAGCGGGCCAGTCTCCATGAACGGCCTTTTAAAAGTGTAATCGCGCCTTTCGTGATAGGGCGAGGCGATCAACACCGCCGCGAGCATCGCAAGCCCCGTCGCGCCGACCGCTAATTTTCCCCAGAGAGGCATCTTTTTCCGCCCCTCTATCTCTACCCGAATGAGGCTGCGATCCAGCCCCATCACGTAGTAGAGCCCCATCGGGACAAAATAACAGATCAGTCCCGCCCAGATGACGTCGGTGAAAAAATGACCGCCCTGGACCATGCGGGCGACGCCCATGAGACTGCCGAGGACGACACCGCCGAGGAGGAAACCCCGCGCGAGCCCGGCCCGGTGCCGGCGCAGGAGGAAATAGCCGCCCATCAAGAGGAATCCCATCGTGGCATGGCCGCAGGGAAAGGAGAGCCCCTCACTGGCCGGGTCCATCGTGAGGACTGGCTCGAAGACGCTGCTGCCACCCAACTCGATGACCTCGCGCGGGCGGGGACGACCCCAGTATTCCTTGAGGATTGCGTTCGTGATGAGCCCCGGCCCGACCACGGCGGTGAGGACGATAAAGAGGAAGACTTTTCGCCAGAGGCGGAAACGCTCCAGACTCCAGCTCAGACAATAGAGCGTGAGTGAGGTGAAGACCAGCACCGCCGCCGGGATCGTGCCCCATTGATAGAGGTATCTCCAAAAAGGGATCTCGCCGAGACTCCACTGGTCGCCGCCGACCCGGTAGATGAGCGTCTGCGCCCCAAGATCGAATCCACTGAAGCGGGCCCAGAAAGTGAGCGCGAGACAAAAGACGAGAGGCGCGAGGACCATCGTCCCGAGTCGGAAACGCGGCCCCGAGGGCGGCATTTTCAGATCGGCGACAAAGCGGTCGAACCTCTCCCGGGAGCGGCGGCGAATCGGGGACGCCGGAGCCGCGCCGGGGTGAATATCGTCTTTCATGCTTTGATTAGACAGGGTCAAGTCCCCTACCCTGTCCGATCGGCCCGGGAGCGGGCGCTCTCGCCCGCCCCCCGGTTCCGGGAGATCACAGTCCGACGAGAGGATGCAGATTTTCCTTACACCAGACGCCGTTTTGCAGGGTGACACCGTCAGGATCATCGACCGCGACGTGAGCTTCGTCTTCGCAGATGATCCAGCCTTCGTAGTTCCGCTGCACGAGCCATTCGGTGATCTTGTGGAAGTCGAGCTTGCCGGTGCCCATTTGTGACCAGGGCTCGGGACCATTGCCGGAGTAGTCTTTGTAATGGATGTGATTGACGAGGTGCTGCCACTTGTTGAGCGTCGCGATGACGTCCATGCCGCCGCGGATGATGTGGCCGACATCGGGTGTCCAGCCAGTCACGGAGGGATCGAGCGAGCTGATGACGACGTCGTAGTCCTCCTGCGTGCGCACGAGCGAGGCCGGCGGGCTGTTGGGGTGGTAGGAGCAGACGAGCCCGGCATCGCTGGCGCGCTTCGAGACGGCGTTGACGTTGCGGGCGACATTGAGGCGACGGCGCTGGAGATCGTGGGTGCGACCGCTCGGGAGGGTCACGGTGCCGAGCATGGCCCCGGGGAAGTGCTTGAGGAAATCAATCGTGAAGTCAGCGGCGGCGCGCTCGTTGGGCGCTTCCTCTTCCCCGTCCCAGGCGCAGACGAGGGCGAGACCGGCGAGGGTCATGTCGTGCGCGGCGAGGGCGTCCTTGAGCTTGATCGGGTCACAGAAGTCCCCGAGCCAGTACTTGCCGCAACCGAGGGCGCTTTCGGAGATCTCGAGGACCATGGGCTCGATCCCGGTGAAGCCGGCCTCGGCCGCGACCTTGATCATGTGGTCGAGTTTGTTGTCGTATCCTTTGCCGGTTCCCTGCATAAACCAGGTGTAGACCTGCGATCCGAATTTGATTTTTGACATAATGTTTTCCAAGTAAAATGATGAAATAGAGAGAGTAACGTCCTTTTACAGAGGGACTTAGTGCGCCTGGAGCCAGGCGCGGACGCGGGGGTTGAAGTCATCCATCACTTCCCAGTGGAAGGCGTGGCCGGCGCCGTCGTAGAAATGGGATTCGCAGTTCGGAATGCCCGCCGCGACTTGCTCGCCCATCCAGTGAGGGGTGAAAATGTCGTCTTTTCCCCCGATGACAAGACAGGGAGCGGTGATTTTTGACAAGTCCGCCACGGTGTCGTGGGCGACACAGGCTGCCGCCTGACCGCGAAGACCGTGGAGAGGCTGGGGCCGGGGGTTGGTGTCGTAGTCCTTGCGGCCGGTGACGAGCCCCTCGTAGGCTTCGTTGTTGTCCCAGAAAGGTTTCGTGAAGATGAGCAACTGGATCCACTCCATGAACTGCTCGTTGTCGAGGTGCGCCTTGCAGACCTTCATGTGTTCAAAGACGGAGGTGGCATAACGGTCGACCTTTGCCCAGGGGCACATCAGCACGGCGCTGCGAACCTTCTGCGGGTGGCGCAGGCAGAGCTGCTGGGCGATGATCGAGCCCATCGAGACCCCGACGATGCGGGCGCTCTCGATCCCGAGGGAGTCCATCAGCCCGGCGTAGTCGTCGGCCATCATCGCGCTACTGTAGTCCCCGGCCGGCTTGTCGGTCTGCCCTACTCCGCGGTTGTCGGCCATGATACAGCGGAACTCTTCGCTCCAGTCAGCGGCGTGGGCTTCCCAGACATCGCCGGTCGCGGTGATCCCCATGATGAGGATGACCGGGTCGCCGGATCCTTTTTCCTCGTAGTACATCTGAATTCCGTTTGTCTCGACGTGTGGCATGGCTGGGAGTTTTTGGTTGGGATGGGAAAGGCGACAAGATTCCACAGGGTGACTTGCAGTGTCCAGAATAAATCACGATTTCCCGTATGGGATCGCGCCAAATTTGGTTAGACGAGGGAAAAGTCGGGGTGATCCATTTCCAGGACTTTCCTACACTCGCGCCCACGAGCGGGAGGAGACTACTTTTTTGTTCGCATCAGAGCCCCGGCTGTCGGATACTTCCCCGACCAGTGCCGTCTCCCATGCCCAGAAAAGTATCCATCTCCAAACCGACTTCGATCAAGGTCGGTTCGTTTTTCGAGCGTCATCACGAAGGTCTCTCGATGGAGCTGGTCGGGACGGATTGCGGGTTTGACCGCGAGATCCTCGAGCCGACGATCAACCGGCCAGGGCTGGCGCTCTCGGGCTTTTACAAATATTTCGCCCTGCACCGCATCCAGGTGATCGGGCAGGCGGAGCGTTCCTATCTGCGGCATCTCAACGAGGCGAACGCGGAGAAGCGCTTCTTCGACCTCTGTCGCCAGCGGATCCCCTGCATCGTCGTGAGCCGGGGGCAGAATCTCGACGACTCGCTCCTCGAGATCGCGAACGCGGCGGGCGTCTCGGTCTTCCAGACTTCGATGGTGACGATGAACTACATCAATGCCGCGACCGTACGGCTCGACTGGGAGTTCGCCCCTATCACGACCCGGCACGGCTGCATGGTCGATGTCATGGGCATCGGGGTGCTCATCCAGGGGGACAGCGGGACGGGGAAAAGTGAGACCGTGCTGGGCCTGCTGCGTCGTGGTTCCAGTCTCGTCGCCGACGACATCGTGCGCATCCGTAACATCGAGGACCGCGAGCTCATCGCGACCGCCCCCGAGCTCGGGCGCAGTCACATGGAAGTGCGCGGGCTCGGCATCATCAATGTCGCGGCCCTCTTCGGCGTCGGCACTTTCCGCACCGAAAAGAGGCTCGACCTCGTCGTGACCCTGCGCAACGAGACCGAGATGAACGAGATGGAGCGCGTCGGGGTCGATCGCCGCACCGTCGATATCCTCGGGCTGGAGATCCCCTGCATCGAACTGCCCGTCGCGGCGGGCCGCGACATGGCCCAGCTCATCGAAGTTGCCGCGCTCGACCAGAAGCTGAAGGCCCTCGGGCACGATTCCGCTGTGGAATTCAACAAGAAACTCTTGAAAAGGATGCATGACGAACGTAAATCCATGTTTTAGAGAAGAGTTTCCCGGCTTTCCTACCACTACCCCACCTCGATGCCCGTCACCGAACTTACGATCCCGAATGAAGATGGACTTCACGCCCGACCGGCGGCGAAGTTTGTCAAGCTCGCGAGCCGCTTCGCCTGCGAGGTCTGGGTGGAGAAGGACGACGAGGAGATCAATGGCAAAAGCATCATGGGTCTGATGATGCTCGCGGCGGCGCAGGGCAGCGTCATCAAAGTCTCGGCCGAGGGCACCGACGCCGAGGCCGCGCTGGAGCATCTCAGTAAGCTCGTGAACAGCGGTTTTGAGGCCGATTGTTGATCTTCCGGCTTTTTCTGCGAGTTTGCGGCGGTTTCTCTCCGAGGGCCATAATATATCTACCGCCTGACCGTTTAGAGAGCGCTACCGCATGACATCCTCCGTTTCCCCACCCGAAACCCGTTTGCAGGGGATCGGTGTCTCTCCGGGTATCGCGATCGGCCCGGCGGAGAGACTGGGCAAGACGCTCGAGGAACCCGAAAATCTGGCGATTGGCAAAGGGAAGATCCCCGCCGAGAAAGATCGCCTCGCCCGCGCCCTCATCGCGACCCGCGAGCAGATCCTCGCGCTCCAGAGCGAGATCGAAGCGAGCGAGGGGGAAAGCCACTCGGCCATCTTCGACGCGCATCTGCTCATCCTCGAAGATTCGGCGGTGATCAATGAAGTGCTGCGCATCACTGACACCCAGCTCATCTCGATCGAGTGGGCCTACTACTCGGTGGTGAAGCGATACATCGACTCTCTCCGCAAGATCGCCGACCCCTACCTGCGCGAGCGGGCCGTCGATATCGAGGATGTCGCGAAGCGGGTCCTCCGCAACCTCCGCACCCAGGCGGGAGACGGTAGCGGTGCCCGTCCGCTCCAGCCGGCCACACGCATCCTCCTCGCGCACGACTTCACCCCGTCCGACACCGTCAGCCTCGACCGCACCCGTGTCTTCGGCTTCGCGACCGAGATCGGGAGCCCGACCTCCCACACGGCGATCATGGCACGATCGCTGAACATCCCAGCCGTCGTCGCCCTGCACGATATCCCCGATACTTTTTCCGCCGGCGACAACGTCCTCATCGACGGCTACCACGGTCTCGTCATCCTCAATCCCTCGGCTGCGACCCTTGCGGAATACGAGGCCATCCTCGAGCGGGAAAAATCCGTCCTCACCGATCTCGAACCGCTCAAGGACGAAGAGACCCGCACCGCCGACGGCCGCAAGATCATCCTCTCGGCCAACATCGAGTTCGTCGAAGAGATGGCCGGCGTCACCGAGAACGGCGCCGAAGGCATCGGACTCTACCGAACCGAATTTTTCTACCTCGCCCGGAAAGAACTCCGCAGTGAGGAGAACCAGGCCGCGAA
>JBDNIL010000244.1:0-4748 GCA_041688355.1 Verrucomicrobiales bacterium
GAAGCTGACGGCGGAAGACCTCGCCGCAGTCGAGCGCGGTTTTGCGAACTTGCGGCGGCATCTCGAGAACATCGCCAAGTTCGGAGTCCCCGCCGTCGTCGCACTCAATGCCTTCGCCTCGGACACGCCGGCGGAGAGGGAACTGCTCTTTTCCCTCTGCGAAGACTTCGGCGTGCCCTGCGTCCTCGCGACCCACTGGGCCGAGGGCGGCGCCGGCGCGACCGATCTCGCGACGCGGGTGCTCGAGATCGTCGAACAAAACGACGGGAGCCGTTTCCGGCCGCTTTACTCCCTCGACCTGCCGCTCGCGGAGAAAATCCGCACGATCGCCCGCGAGATTTACCGGGCCGACGACATTTCCCTGACTCCGGCCGTCGCAAAACAGTTGAGCGATCTCGACGCAACGGCGACGCGACAGTTCCCCGTCTGCATCGCCAAGACGCCCTACAGCTTCGGCGCCGATCCCGAGCAGCGCGGAGCCATCAGCGGCTTCACCCTGCCGGTCCGCGAAGTGCGCGTCTCCGCCGGGGCCGGCTTCGTCGTGGCCATCACCGGCGACATCATGACGATGCCCGGACTACCCCGCCGACCCGCCGCCGAGGGTGTCGATGTGGATATGTCTGGGAATATCACGGGCCTGAGCTGAGGCACCCTCCCGGTCGACGAACGAACGTTTTCGCCCGACGTCCCATCGATTTCCCGGGATCAAATGGGTAAAACTCACCAAAATCGGCCCTTGATCCGAAATTCAACTCAGGGTTATGCTCCCGCCGTCATGTCAGGCCAGCCTCCCCAACTCAATCCCTCCCTCTGCCGCGCCCGGCAGGAAAAACTCCGTCATTATCTCGCCGCTCACGATCTCGATGGGGCGGTCTTTTTCAACCGGCACTATATCCATTCGCTCTCGGGCTACTGGCACGGGCAGCCGCTCACGCCGACGAGTCTGCTCGTGAGGCGCGACGGCGGCACTGTCCTCGTGACCCACGGCGAGTCGCCCGATGCCCCCGCCGCCGACGAGGTCCTCGCGTATGTGCCCAATCATCTCTGCACCCTGAAGCCGAATCTCAGCGGCTGCGTCACCGAGATCCTCTACCCCGCGCTCTCGGGCCTGAAAGTCATCGGCACCGATGAGCAGACCCCGGCCGCCATGATCTCAGGCCCGGTCTGCCGCGACATCACCACGGATTACCAATATTTCCGCCGCCACAAAGGCGCCGATGAAGTCGCCGCACTCGAGTTCACGATCGCCTGCGCGGACCGGGCTTACGCCGAGGCGAAACAGCTCATCGAGCCCGGCATAACCGAGGTCGAGATAATGGCCGCGATGCTCGAAGTCGCGACTCTTGCCGCCGGCGAATTTCTCTCGGGCTGGGGGCAGGACTTCCAGAGCGGTGCCGCCGGCGGATTCGCCCGTCCCGGCCGCGAGGTCCTCGCCGGGGAACTGATGCCCCTCGACATCGGGGTCGGAGTGCGCGGCTATCGCTCGGATCTCTGCCGCACCTTCGCCGTCGATGGTCAGCCCACCGACGAGCAGGCCGCCGCCCACGCCCGCATCGTCGAGGTCATGCAAATGGGGGAATCGCTCTTAAAACCCGGCCAATCCTGCCGCGAGATGTTCGAGATCGTGCACCGCGAACTCGACGGGTGGAACGGCTACGAATTCTTCCACCACGCCGGACACGGGATCGGGCTCGATGCCCACGAGGTCCCGCGGATCAATCCCGGCTGGGACGACACTTTCGAGATCGGCGATGTCGTGGCCTTCGAACCGGGGCTGTATGGAGGAAACCTGCGGGCCGGGATACGACTGGAGAACAACTACCTCATCACCGCCGACGGACCTCGTCAGCTCTCCCACTTTGCCCTCGACCTTGTCTGATTTGACCCTGCCGACGCCGGCAACACCGCCTTGACGGATCGCCTCCGCTCGCGAAGCTTCCAACCTCCCTCCAGCCCTATCCTATTATGTCTCTAGAACCAGTCCTCATCGCCGGCGAATGGCGCGAATCCGAAAAAACCGGCACCTTCCAGGCTGCCAATCCCGCGACCGGGGAATCGCTCCCGCCGCTCTACCCGATCAGCTCGTGGGCCGATTGTGAGGCCGCACTCGAGTCCGCCCACGCCGCCTACCTCGAAATGCGGTCCATGCCCGGAGAAAAGATCGCGACTTTTCTCGAGGCCTTTGCCGTGAAGATCGAAGAACGGGCCGAAGCCCTCGTCGATCTCGCCAATCTCGAGACCGCCCTGCCGAAGACCCCGCGGCTTGCCGGCGCCGAACTCCCCCGCACCACCGGACAGCTCCGCCAGGCCGCCGCCGCCGCCCGATCGGGCAACTGGAGCAATCCCGTTATCGACACCGCCAACAACATCCGCGCCTGCTACGGCCCGCTCGGTCCGGTCGTCGTCTTCGGCCCCAACAATTTCCCCTTCGCCTTCGGCAGCGCCTCCGGTGGTGACTTTGCCTCCGCGATCGCTGCGGGTAATCCCGTCATCGCCAAGGCAAATTCATCGCATCCCGGCACGACAAAACTCTTTGCCGAGGCCGCCCATCTCGCCGCCGTCGAGACCGGTATGCCCGCCGGAACCGTGCAACTGATCTACCGCACGAGCCACTCCATCGGCGAAGAACTCGTCACCGACGAGCGCATCGGAGCGACCGGCTACACCGGCAGCCGCACTGCCGGACTCACCCTCAAACGCGCCGCCGACGGAGCCGGCAAACTCATTTACCTCGAGCTCTCGAGCGTCAATCCCGTCGTCTTCCTCCCCCACGCGCTCGAGGAAAAAGGCGACGCCCTCGCCGAGGAATTCGCCGGCAGTTGTCTGATGGGTACCGGCCAGTTCTGCACGAACCCGGGCATGATTGTGCTCATCGACGGCGAGTCGAGCGAACGATTCATCACCGACGTGACTCAGCGCTTCGAGGGTGCCGCCGTCGGCACTCTGCTCTCGGAGTCGGTTAAGAAATCGCTCCACGAGAGCCATCGCATCCTCAAAGAAGCCGGGGCCGAAGTCCTCTGCGGGACCGGTCCCGGCAGCGGCGCGGGCTGCTGTGTCGCGAACACGCTCCTCCGCGTCTCGGGCGATGCCTTCCTCCGCGACGCGGCGACGATGCAGACGGAGGCCTTCGGCAATTCCGCCCTCATCGTGAGCGCCTCTTCACTCGAGCAGGCCGCCGCCATCCTCGAACATCTCGAGGGCAATCTCACCGGCTCGATTTACTCGGCCATCTCCGGCAAAGACGACGCCGCCTACGATCTCCTCGCGCCCATCCTGCGGCAAAAAGTGGGGCGTCTCCTCAATGACAAAATGCCCACCGGCGTCGCCGTTTCCCCCGCGATGAACCACGGCGGCCCCTACCCCGCGACCGGCCATCCCGGCTTCACCGCGGTAGGCATCCCCGCCGCGATGACCCGCTTCGCGATGCTGCATTCGTATGACAATGTCAGGACGCACCGTCTCCCGGAAATCCTTCGCGACGACTACACCGGCCCCGCCCAGCGACTCATCGACGGCACTTGGACTTGAAAGCCTCAATCCCTGAACGCCTGAACCCCTTCCTCCCATGCAGACCCGAACAGTCACCACCGCCGACCTCGCCCGCTCCGTCATCGCCGTGCCACCCATGGCCCGCGACCGGAACCTGAAATTCGACCGCGCCGAGAATGAAAAGATCCTCCGCCACATCGAGGCCGGAAACGTCACCACGATGCTCTACGGCGGCAATGCGAATTTCTACCACATTGCGCCGAGCGAGTATGAATCCGTCATCGGCCAACTCGCCGAGATTGCCGCTGCGGACACCCTCGTGATCCCCTCGGCCGGACCATCCTACGGACTCATGATGGATCAGGCAGCGATTCTCAAGGGCACCGATTACCCCACCGTCATGGTCCTCCCGCACCAGGGCATCACGACCTCGCAGGGCGTCGTGGCGGGTCTGCGGAACTTCGCGCAAAAGGTCGGCAAACCCATCGTCCTCTACATCAAATACGGCGACTACATCACCGTCGAGGGCGCGAAAGAGCTCGTCGATGAGGGTCTCGTCTCGTGGGTCAAATACGCCATCGTTCGCGAAGATCCCGCCAACGATCCTTTTCTCGCCCAACTCGTCGATGTCGTCGATCCCGCCCTCATCGTCAGTGGCATCGGCGAGCAGCCTGTCATCGAGCACCTCGTCGATTTCGGCGTCAATGGCTTCACCGCCGGCTGCGTCTGCATCCGCCCGGACCTGAGCGATCAGCTTCTCAAAGCCGTCCAGGCCGATGACCTCGACCGTGCCAGAGAGATTCAGGCCATTTTCAAACCTCTCGAAGATTTGCGGAACGGCATCAATCCCATCCGCGTCCTCCACGAAGCCGTGAGACTCGCCGGTATCGCCGAGACCGGTCCGGCGCTGCCGCTACTCAGTGGCATCACCGAGGCTCAGGAAGAAACCGTCAAAGCGGCCGCACAGAAATTAATCAACGCATAGCCCTGTAGCCGCTCTCTCCGAGGCCGGGATCAGCGTCCAAGAATCAGACGCGCCCTTCTACGGTCGCCTGCCCCCTGCGACAGGTTGCCGCCTCCACGGATGTAAAATGACCACTCCTCTCACCGGAAAACACCTCATCGGGAATCGCGAATCGGCCGACTCGACCGACTCCTTTTCCCCCTCGAACCCCAGCCTCGGGACCACCCTCGAACCCCGCTATTTCGAAGCGACCGATGCGGAGATCGATTCCGCCGTCACCCTCGCGGTGAGCGCC
>JBDNIL010000245.1:0-12345 GCA_041688355.1 Verrucomicrobiales bacterium
CTTTCTCGCCGGGAGATACTTGAGCGCCTTCGCGACGGCATTCTCCACGGTGAGGCCGTGCTTCTCGCGGAGAATGTCGGGACGACCGTGCTCGACGAACTGATCTGGCCAGCCGATCCGCTCGACCTGGGTTTTGAGGCCCGCATCGTTGAGATGCTCGATCACGGCGCTGCCGAATCCGTTGCAAATGGTGTGGTCCTCGAAGGTCATCACGAGCGGACACTGGGCAGCGTATTTCTCGAGACAGGCGGTGTCGAGCGGCTTGATCCAGCGCGGATTGATGAGGGCGACGGAGTAGCCCATCTCTTCGAGTCGATCGCGAGTCGCCGCAGCCATCTCGAACATGTTGCCCAGACCGATCAGCGCGATATCCGTCCCGTCGGCGACGACTTCGGCCTTGCCTATCTCGAGAAGCTGTGGCTCGGCCTTTGGGATTGCGCCGGTGCCGGCCCCGCGTGGGTATCGCATCGCAATGGGGCCGCCCTCGTAGTTCGCCATCGTCCAGAGCATGTCGACGAATTCATCCTCGTCCTTGGCCTGCATGAGGACCCAGTTCGGGATGTGGCGCATGTAGCCGATGTCGAAGAGACCGTGGTGGGTCGGGCCGTCGTCGCCGCTGAGACCGGCGCGGTCCATGCAGAGACGCACCGGGAGATTCTGAATCCCGATGTCATGCACGGCCATGTCGTAGGCGCGCTGGAAAAAGGTCGAGTAAATCGTGAGGAAAGGCTTCAGACCCTGGACCGCCTGGCCGCAGGCAAAAAGAGCGGCATGCTCCTCGGCGATGCCGACGTCGTAGTAGCGTTCGGGCACCACTTTCTGGAATTCGACGAGTCCGGTCCCGTTCGGCATCGCCGCGGTCACGGCGACGATTTTATCATCCTTCAGCGCGAATTTGCCGAGGTGCGTCCCGTAGAGCTGCGAGTAGGTCATATCCCCGCCCGGAGGAGTCTCGCCCGTCTCCGTCTTGTAGGGCCCGAGACCGTGGAACTTCATCGGATTCGCCTTCGCCGGCTCGTAGCCGCGGCCTTTCTCGGTGATGATGTGAAGGATGACGGGCTCATCCTGATTTTTGAGGAACTCGAAGGTCTTCACGAGCAGGTCGATGTCGTGCCCGTCGATGGGGCCGTAGTAGTGGATCCCGAACTTCTCGAAAAGCACGTTGGGGAAAAGGAGGTTCTTCGCTCCGCTCTCGACTTTCTGGGCGATCGTGCGGATCGATTTGCCGGCGATGCGCTCGACGAATTCGGCGGCCTTTTCGTGGATGTGCGAGTAGGTCGAACTCGTCTGCAGGGCGTGGAAATACTTCGCGATCGCCCCGACGTTGCGGTCGATCGACCATTCGTTGTCATTGAGGACGAGGATAAAACGTTTCGTCGCCGAGGCGATGTTGTTGAGCGCCTCGAAAGTCGGACCGCAGGTGAAGGCCGCGTCGCCGGCGACGGCGACGACATGATCATCTTTCCCGAGCAGATCCCGAGCCGAAGCCATCCCCAGAGCAGCCGAGACCGCCGTGCCGGCATGGCCCGCGCCATAACAGTCGTGCTTGCTCTCGGTGCGGAGGAGGAATCCGTTGAGCCCCCCATACTGGCGGATCGTGTGGATCTCGTCCCAGCGGCCCGTGAGCATCTTGTGGACATAGCCCTGGTGGCTCACATCGAAGACGAACTTGTCATCGGGAGTGCTAAAGACACGGTGCAGCGCGATGCTGAGCTCTACCACGCCGAGATTCGGCCCGAGATGGCCGCCGGTTTTGGCGAGGGAACGGATCAGCGTCCGCCGGATGTTCTCGGCGAGCTTCGGGAGGTCTTCCATCGGGAGCTTTTTCAGCGCGGCCGCGTTGTCGACCTTGGGAAGCTGCTCCGTGGGGATGTCGGGAAATTCAGAATAGTTCTCCATTTTTCTGGGTGTCGCCGGATTTCGGGTTGGTGGCATCGGCGGAATCTTTCGTTGCCTCCCCGAAGGGTTCCAATACGGTCTCTCCGTTACGATTTTTTCGGATGATTTCGATTCGCCCCTGCGCCTCGTCGAGCCGCTTTTCGCAAAGGCGGAAGAGTTGGGTGCCTTGTTCGTACTTGCGGATCAGTTCCTCAAGGGGAATCTGGTCCGACTCCATCTCCTCTACCATTTCCTCGAGCTGGGCGAGGGCGTCTTCAAAGGCGGGAGGGGACGCATCGGGGGCGTCGGGAGATTTTTCGTTCTTGGCAGCTTTGGGCATGGGGAAAGATCGCGGTCTGGACCGCGCAAGCCCTACTCCTGCCCTTGGAAAGGCGTAAGTTCAAGCCTTTTTGGTGGGGGAGTGGGCATCCTGAGAGTATCCGTGAGCCGGAAAAAGACCGGGGATTGCCAAGTGGCGGCTTTTTCGTCAAGATCCCGCCGTCACCGCCCCTCGCATCCTCCCATGAAATCATTCTCGCTCCTCCTCTTCCCGCTCCTCGCCACTCTCGCCTTCGCCGACCCGGTCAAGCCCGTGCCGAAGCCGCCTCTGCTGCCCGACGGCATCCGCATGGAGCGCGATCTCGCCTACATCACCGACGGCGACGAAGCCCAGCGACTCGATCTCTATCTACCCGAAGAGACCCCGGCGGCGCCTCTCCCGCTCATCGTCCACATCCACGGCGGCGGCTGGATGGGCGGCAGCAAGTTCCCTTGCCCTGTCGTCGGCATGGTCCGCGAAGGATACGCCGTCGCCAGTGTCGAATATCGCTTCAGCCAAAAGGCGAAATTCCCCGCCCAGATTCAGGATTGCCAGGCCGCGATCCGCTGGCTGCGGGCGAACGCCGTGAAATACCATCTCGATCCGGAGAAAGTCGGCGCTGTCGGGGGCTCGGCCGGCGGACACCTCTCCGCCCTCGTCGGCACTGCCGGAGGCACCGGCACCTTTCCGCCGATCGGCGGCAACGAGGACCAGTCCGACCGTGTCCAGGCTGTCTGCAATATTTTTGGTCCGGCCGATTTCACGACAGTGGTGCGGCAGACGGCGGCGGATCGGAACGTGAAAAACATTTTCGAGTTCAACTCCCCGAAAGATCCCTATTCGCTCCTCATCGGCGTGCCGCTCGAGACAAGGGAAAAAAGTCGGGCGGTCAGTCCCGTGACTTACATAAGCGCGGACGACCCGCCTATCCTCATCCTCCACGGCACCCACGACGCCCTCGTGCCCTACGCCCAGAGTGTGCAGTTCGCTGCGGAGTTGATGGCGCAGGGCGTGCCGGTCTGGCTGCAAACCCTACCGGGGGCCGGCCATGGCGGTCCCGCCTTCACGAAACCGGCCGTGCTGACGCTAATGCATGACTTTTTCGGAAAATTTCTCAAGGGAGCCGATGTCGAGATCGTCCTCGTGCCCGGGGCGGAGCTGACGGTGGAGTGAGTTGCCCCTTACTTCTTCTTCAACCCCTTAATAAACAGCACCACCGAGTCGATCTCGTGGTCCTTGAGCACTCCCAGGTAGGAGGGCATGCCGACGCCGGTGCGCTCCATCTCGTAGCCTTTCATGACCCGTCGAGCCGGGTCGAGGATAGATTCGCGGAGATAGGCCTCGTCGATTTTTTTGATCGCGGATCCGTCGGTGAAAATACGGCTCGCACCCCAGAGCCCGATCCAGGGCGGACCGACCGCTAGATTGGCTCCGCCCTCGGCGGCAACGGGCGGACTCGGGATGTCCGGATCGCCGGTGGCGTGACAGGCGACGCAGCCGTAGCGCATCGCGACCTCTTTGCCGAGCGCGGCGGTCGGTTCGACGGCTGCGGCACTGCCGGTGAGGTCGAGGCGGGGCGTGAGATCGATCTCGTTGTCAGCAAAACCGGCTTTCGAGAGGTCAATGGAGGGGAGTGAGGAGACCGTGAGGTAAAGATTCTCCACCTGCATGACCTCGGGTGAAGGCAGCCGGTAGGTGAGCCGCAGGGTATGCGAGGGCTGCATCCCGCCCATCCCGAGGAAGAGTGATTTCGCATCCGGCGAGAGCTTTGCGCTGAGGATGGGGAGGGACTCCTGCCCCGGTTCGCCGTCGAGACGGTAGTTGCCCGAGCCGTATTCGTGAGTCTGCCGGTAGTTCCACCGGTCGGCGGAGTAACGGCCCAGATCGGTGGCGAGTTCCGGGGAGAGCGGCTCGTCAAAGGTGAGGAGAATGCCGCGTTTTTCCGCCCGGACTTCGCGCGGGAGCCACGGTTTTATGCCGCCGGGCCGCACCCGGTAGAGTCCGCTGATGCGGCTGCCCGAACTCCCGAAGATCTGAAAGCCGGTCAGATACAGGTAGCCGTCGTTCGGGCTCACCCGACCATTGAGGAGTCCCGAGGGGAAGCCCGAAAGCAGGGGCATCACCGCGCCCTGTTGGCTTTTTGGATCGAGGTAAACCTTGAAAATCTCGGGCCGGTTGTAGCCGATGTGGACGAGTGCGTCGTTGAGCGGTCCCATCTGCAGGGGCGTGCCACCGTTCCGGCGGGTCCAGATCTGGCCGGCGCCGGACTGGTTGATAAAGTGCGGGATCCAGACTTCGGGGGCGTCGATGGAGGCGGGGGGCACGGCCTTGTCTTTGAATTTCTCGGGTTGGAATCCGAAGTAGCGGCCCGGCTCGACGCGGTAGATGGGGGTGGCGGGTTTCCAGTTACCCTGCTGATCGCTCGCGGTGAGGATGCCGGTCTCGGGATCGTAGCCGAGATAGGGCTGGCGGAATCCGGTCGCGACGACTTCGTAGGAGTTCCCGTCGGGCGAGACTTTCACGACAGTGCCGTTTTCCCTGCCGATCGTGGAACCGATCTGTCCCCCTTTGGCTAGGTAAAAACTGCCGTCGGGCAGGGCGACAAAATCCATCGGGAACTGTCGCGTCTCGGCGGACTGGGCGACGATGTTCGAGACATTTTCATACCAATCAGCCTCGCCGTTGCCATCCGTGTCGCTGAGGCGGACGATGCCATTGCGGTCAAAGACGAAGATCCCGCCGTCGCGGATCGCGAGATTCTGCGGTTCGTGCAGTCCCGAGGCGAAACGGCTCCACTCGGCCCCGTCAGCGGATTCGATTCCTTTCGCGATCCAGACATCGCCATCAAAGGTGACAAAGACGGCGCGGCCGTCGGGAAGATATTCGAGATCAGCGAGGCGGACGTTGCGTTTCCACGGATTCGGCACGGGCAGGGGCAGATCGTCGAAGACCCACGCGGCGTCTTTGGCGGGGAGAACGGCCGGCCCCGTTTTCACCGATTCTTTCCAGCGTAGAGAAGGGGCGACCGGGTCGGGAAAAGACGCTCCCTTCGTCGGGCTCACCTTTCCATCGCCGGACAGTGAGAGCCGGTGGACGGTCGCTTTGTTCGAGGCATCGAGGCTCAACCAGTCCGAGTCGCCCCCCCCCATGCGGAGGTGGATTCCTCCCTTGCGCGGGCCGACTTCGAGGAGTCGCACGATAGCCCCTTTTTCCGAAGAGAGCCGTTCCCGGACGGTCGTGCCGCCGACAGTGTACTCGAGCTGCACGCCTTCGCCGACGAGGCGAATACCGGAAAAGCGTCCCTGCTCCGGGGGGATCGGTCCCAGGCCCAGTTCGCCTTCCTCCGCCTTGCCGGGGTCCCTCGGGTCCTCGGGCGAGGGAACCGGGCCTGATGAGACTCCCGGCAAAAGTGGCTTCGCCAGGACCGGAGTCCCGAGCGGACGAGGCAGCTCCTTCTGCCCCGGGGCCGACTTGCGATTCGGGAGCCGGTAGCTGCCGGTCCCCATGCCGTCCATCGTCAGGTATTCGCCGTCTTCATTGGCCGTCCAGAAAAGCGACCAGCGCAGCAGATCGGGATCGAAGCAACCGTAAAATCCATTTCCCGCGGGGATGATGATGCCCCGGGGCGTCAGGTTCTGCGGCTCAGGCTCCTCTCCGAAGGCCCGCGCATCGAGTGTCTGAGTAAAGTAGGGTGTCCCTTCCTCGACAAAGGAGGCAAAGGGCGAATCGAGCTCAAGATGTGCCTTTTCCTGGCTGACCGCAGCGAGGGGCAGGAGGATGATAGAGGCAACGAGCAGTCGGGAAATCGAATTCATACGGCGGAAGGAACGTTAGCCTGCCGTATTTCCCGCCGTGGTTCAAGAGCGCGATTCTCTGCAGTTCACAGCCCGATCACATAAAAGCGCTTTTGCGAGACCTGCTCGGCCTCGGGGACAGTGATCCAGCGCTCAATGTAGTCCTCGCCCCAGGAGTCAGAGAAAGCGATCTCGTTCGTTTCCTCGTTGTAGCCGGTAATGATGACAACGTGGCCGGTGTCGGAGTCCGTCGTGAGTGAGGGATTTGCGGCCGCAGCGGCGACGATGCCTTTGTGGGATTCCCACGACTCCTTGCGTGACTTCGAACGCTCATTGGCGATCTCGTTGAAGGCCTTGGTGCTGTGGAGTGCCCAGATGATCGGAATGCCGCCATCGATGGATTTTTTGATATCCCGCATTTTCAGCTCGCCGTCAGTGATTTCGAAAGAGCGGCCTTTGCGCTTGATGTCACTCCCGATATTGGAAAGGAGCACCTCCACCGAGGTGCCGCCTCCCGCCGTCGTCTCGCCGGCCATCGCGAGCAGATACATGTCGGCGGGGATCCCGAGGAAGCGCATGCAGCGCTCAGCCGTCGCGGGCACGCAGTAGCCCTTCGGTCCCTGATCGACCATGGGAATGTTGGAGATGACGACGTCTCCATTGTCCCGCTTTTCGATAAAGCCGCGGGCGCGCTCGCGGATGACCGCATCGGAGACCCGGGCCGTATTGCCGCGATTGTCCGCCGCTGCTACCGTCTGAATCGCGAGAGAGACATACTCATCAGGCACGTGGGAGAGGAGAAAAGAATGCCCGGCCCAGTCCCAACGCTCCACTTCCACGCGGGACTCGCCCTCGCCGAAGCGCTGCTTGGTTGCGTCTCCGAGGAGAGAACGAAGCTTTTCACTGATGGTCTCGGCGTCATTCGCCATGATCAGGCGTACGCCCTCCATGCCCTCTGGCACGGGCTTGCCCTTGATGAAATGATCCTCGCCGCGTCCGCCCGCGCCGAAAGAGTCGCCCTTGTTGGCAAAGACGATCGAGATCGCGGTGACCTGCTCATTCTCCCCATAGAGAGCGGCCGAATAAGGGCGGGCCCCGAGGAAGCGGTACTCCGTATCGGGATAAGCGCGGTAGCTCTCTCCGATCGCCGTCTTCGATTCGCGCGGCCATTGCAGGCGGGTCGCGACCTCTTCGGGCTTGTTCGTCCAGAGACTCGCATCCGCAAAGAGCGGATGGCCGATGGCCTCGTTGATCTGAGTGACGGTGACGCCGCCGGTGCTAGGGAGGGGAGCCGGGGGCGGGGCCCACGTCGCGAGGAATTCGCGGTCGGCCCGGGAAAGAGTTGCGATCAGGATCTCGAACTGCTGCCCGCCCTCCACTGCGAGGGAAACTTTGTCACCGGCGACCCCGAGGATCTTTGCCCGGATCTCTTTGCCGGCCGAGTTTTTCAAAGTCCGGTATTCGTCCGCCTTCGCGCCGGAGAGGCTCAGGATTGCAAAAGCAGCGACGCAAAAGAGGGAGCGAAAACGCGAGGAGGCATTCATGACATCGAGCGTAATGCAAACGAACTTCTTCTGCAAGAGTTGCGAACTTCCGCCCGAACGCGGCAGCGAGGCACGAACGGGCCCGGGATGAGTGCGGGACAATAAATGTCGCGGCTGCGGCAACGATTGGTTTTGTAGGTGCGCGAATGGCGGCAGAATCTGACGGGTCTTGCCCGCTTGGCGACTGGAGGGAGGCCCTTTTGAGGCGCGCCACAGTGCCGGTCAGGCGAACAATCCGAGAATCACTCCGGGATTGAAACCGGCGAGAATGATCACGATCATCAACAGGATCATGGTGATCTTCGCGAGCGGACTAACGGGGATGGCGGAGACGTCGCTGTCTTTGCCCGGCTCGCTGAGATACATCGAGGCGGCAATCTTCAGGTAATAATAGAACCCGGCGGAGGCACCGATGAGACCGAAGACGAGGAGCGTCCACTGCTGGGCCTCGACTGCGAGTTTGAAAACAAAAACCTTGCCTAAGAATCCGGCGGTGAGAGGAATCCCGGCGAGCGAAGCCATCGCCACGAGCATGGCGAAGGCGAGAAAGGGCGAGCGCTTCGCGAGTCCGCGAAAGGAGTCGAGCTCCTCCCCGGCGATCTTCGTGCGCAGGGTCGTCATGACGAGGAAAGCGAGCAGGGTCATGAGAAGGTAAGCGCCGAGGTAAAAGGCGATCACGGTCGCCGGGGTCATCGAGATGGAGCCTCCGGCAGGGGGCGAGGAGGCCAGCGCCATGACGAGGAAGCCGGCGTGCGCGATGCTCGAGTAGGCGAGGAGTCGCTTGAAGTTTTTCTGCGGCAGGGCGGCGAGGTTGCCGACGAGAAGGGTCAGGATCGCGACTACGGTCAGAACGATGGTCACCTTGCCAACGAGAGCGGGGCTTGCGAGAAACGGGGTCACGAGCCGCAGCATGACGATGAATCCGGCCGCCTTCGAACCGACCGAGAGGAACGCGGTGATCGGTGTCGGGGCACCCTGGTAGACATCGGGGATCCAGAGGTGAAAGGGTGCGGCACCGACTTTGAAAGCAAGGGCGACGAAGATGAGGCCGAAGGCGAAAAGCGCCATCGTCGGGTTGACCCCGGGCTTTGCGAGAGCGGTTGCGATTTCGGAGAGTTGCATGCTCCCGGTGATGCCAAAGAGCCAGGCAAAGCCGTAGACGAGGAATCCGGTCGAGAGGGCCCCGAGGATGAGGTATTTCACCCCCGCCTCGAGCGAACCGACATTCCGCCGCAGGTAGGCGACCATGATGTAAAAGGCGATCGTGACGGTCTCGAGTGAGACGAAGATGCTGACGAGGTTGTTCGCCGAGGCCATCCACATGAGTCCGGCGCAGGCGAACATTGGCAGGGCGAAGAACTCCCCGAGACCGGCCTGGCGATGGGCTCCGGGTTCGGGATTGGCGGTCTGCGCAACGACGGTGGGGGCATAATCTACCGCCATGACGAGGACGATCAGAGTCGTGAGCACGGCGATGCCTTTGAAAAAGAGGGCGAGTCTGTCACCCGAACTGTAGAATTGCCAGAAGGCACCCTCGGTGGACTCGGGCCACTTCACTTTGAAGAGCAGGGCAAAGACGACCACCAGCCCGAGCATCCCGATCCAGGCGATGGATCGTTTGTCCTCCAGCTTGACGAAGGCGTCGACCATCAGCATGACAAGGCCGAGGGCGACGACAATGATTTCGAGATAATAAACCGGCATGGACGGAAAGAGTTGAGGCAAGAGAGTTGGGTCGGGGAGCGAAGAGGGTCACGTCTGCGGGATCAGCCGGGGGTGACGAGGAGAATGCCGTTGATCGCGGGGCGGATATACTGGTTGAGGAGTTCGGGGACGAAGCCGACCGCGACGAGGGTGGCGACGAGGAGGATGAGCGGCACCCGCATCGACCAGTCGAGATCGGCGGGAGTGGCGAGCTTTTTCGGCAGAGGGCCGAGGAAGATATTCCGGTAGGCGCGCAGCATGTAGACGGCGGAGATGACGACACCCCAGAGCGCCCCGACGGTGGCCCAGCGGATCCAGGTCATGGTCTCGCCTTCCCCGGCGAAGGCTCCGAAGAAGATCTCGATCTCGGCGGCGAAGTTGGCGAAGCCGGGCAGGCCGAGGGAAGCAAAGACGCCGAATCCGAAGATGAGGCCGAGCTTCGGTAAAGGCTTGGCGATGCCCCCGAGCTTGTCGAAATCGAGCGTGCCGAACTGCTCGCGCATCCAGCCGGAGAGAGCGAAGAGCAGGGCGATGGAAATACCGTGGGCGAACATCAGGAGAACCGCCCCGGAGAGTCCGATGTGGTTGCCCGCCGCGATGCCGAGGAAGACATAGCCCATGTGCATGACGCTGGAGTAACCGAGCATGCGGTCGAGTCTCTTCTGCGCGATGGTGACGAGACCGATGTAGAGGATGTTCCCGATGAGGAGGATGAGGACGAGATTGAGCCACTTTTCGGCTCCGACCGGGGCGAGGGGCAGGGCGAGGCGGATGAGGCCGTAGAGCCCGAATTTTTTCAAAACGCCGGCGTGGAGCATCGCGACCGGAGTGGGGGCCTCGGCATAGGCGGGGGCCGCCCAACTGTGGAAGGGGAAGAGCGAGACGAGGATGCCGAAGCCGATGAAGAGGAGGAGGAAGACCCAGCCCTGCATATCCGGGGACATCGCCGTTTCGGGCGTTTTGGCGAGGGTGATGATAGAGGCGATGTCGAAGGTCGTGGCCCCGAGCGAACTCACGGCGAGGATGAGCCCGACGAGGAGGATGAGACTGCCGACACCGAGGAAAATGGTAATGGTCCAGGCCGTGCGGACCCGGTTCTCTCCGTGGCCGAAGATCCCGATCATGAGGAAGGTCGGGATGAGGGCGAGCTCGTGGAAGGCGTAGAGGAAGAAGAGATCAGTCGAGCAGAAGGCCCCGATCGCCCCGCCCGCAATGAGGAGGAGCGAGATGTAGTAGAGACGGGCGCTGCCTTTGATGGCGTTTTCCTTCGGCGCGACCATCACCGCCGCGATCAGAACGATGGCCGAGAGGAGGAGGAGGACGAGGCTCATGCCGTCGAGGCCGAAGGCGAGGCTGAGTTTGGGGAATCCGGCGATCTCGAGGAGGGTCCGTGAACTCACGAACTGGTAGGTCCCTTCCACGGAAGTGCTGAACTGAATGGCGGTCACGAGCGAGAGGAGCAAAACCAGCCCCGAGGCACCCAGCGCCGTGAAACGGGCCGGTGAACCCAGACCGACCGCGAGCGCGGCAAGGAGCGGGAGAAAGACGATGATTTCGATGATGCTCACGACGGTAACAGGGGAAAAATTCGATCAGAGGATGAGGAAGAGGATGAGCGCGACCACGGCGACTCCGAAGAAGAAGGCGTAGGACTGGACGTTGCCGACCTGGAAAACGCGCAGGAAGGAACCGGTCGTGACGGCGAGACCGGCAGGGAAGCGGGCCACGAGCGGATCGATCACGAAGCGGTCGACGAAGTCGAGGAAGGCCGCGACGGAGTCCTGGAAAAGCCGCACGATGCCGAGGTAGATCTCGTCGAGGTAGAACTTGTTGCGGAAGAGCGGGATGTTAACGGGGTCTTTGCTTTTGCCCTTGTAGAGGAAAATCGCGGCCCCGACTCCGACGACGAGGCCGGTCAGGGAAAGGATCGCGGTGAGTCCGAAATGGCTGAAGAGATGCCCGAAATCGGCGTGCCCGCGGGCGAGGAGCGGCGAGGAAATGAAGCCATAGGCGGAGAAAATGGCCATGATCGCGAGGATGACGAGAGGCACCCACATGATGGGGGCGACCTCGTGGGCGTGATCGGCGTCTTTGGTCCGAGTCTTGCCGAAGAAGGCGACGATGACGAGACGGGCCATGTAGAAGGGGGTCAGGAACGCGACGATCATCGCGATAGCGTAAGGCCAATACATCTTCTGCTCGTAGGCTGTCTCGAGGATGGCCTCTTTGCTCCAGAATCCGCTCGTGAAGGGGACCGCGATGAGAGCGGCGGTGCCGAACGCAAAGGTCCAGAAAGTGATGGGGAGTTTCTTACGGAGACCGCCCATTTTCCAGATGTCCTGCTCGTGGTGACAGGCGTGGATGACGGCACCGGCTCCGAGGAAGAGGAGTGCTTTGAAAAAGGCGTGGGTGTAGAGGTGGAACATGCCCGCGTCGCTCCCGGCCTGCCCTAGTCCCTGGGCCATGACCATGTAGCCGAGTTGGGACAGGGTGGAGTAGGCGAGGATGCGTTTGATGTCATTCTGCTGCAGCGCCATCAGAGCGGCGGCGAGAGCGGTGAGGGCTCCGACCCAGGTGATCACGGTGGCGGCCATGTCGGCGGCTTCGATGAGGAAGATGACGCGGGCAAGCATGAAGACCCCGGCGGCCACCATCGTCGCGGCGTGGATCAGCGCGGAGACGGGCGTGGGGCCCTCCATTGCATCGGGCAGCCAGATGTGGAGCGGGAGCTGGGCGGACTTGCCGACCGCTCCGCAGAAGACACAGAGCACCGCGATGTTGAGCAGTCCCAGATTCGTGACGCCACCTACGGCGGCTTTGATCTCCTCAAAATAGATCGAGCCCGTGAGGACCCAGACGAGGAGGATCCCGACCATGAAGCCGAAGTCGCCGATGCGGTTGGTGAGGAACGCCTTTTTCGCGGCATCGGCGGCCGAGGCCTTGTCGAACCAGTGACCGATGAGCAGGTAGGAGCTGACCCCGACGAGTTCCCAGAAGATGAACATCATCGCGAAGTTGTCGGCGAGGACGATGCCCGTCATCGAGAACATGAAGAGCGAGAGCGAGGCGAAGTAACGCGACTTGCCCGCGTCGTCCTTCATGTAAC
>JBDNIL010000246.1:0-3228 GCA_041688355.1 Verrucomicrobiales bacterium
CTTGGTCATCGTCTGCGACTCCATTTCGGAATCGGTATTGTTCGCGATCGACGAGACCGAGATCTGCGGCGGTGACGGCGGGGGGGAGGAGAGAGTAAGGACACCGAGCAGAACAATGATGACGATGTGGATGATGACGGCTACGAGGATGGCGCTCATCTTTTCCTTTGTAGCCGGTTCTTTCTCGGCTGCGTGGACGGCTTCGCCCTCGCCGACGATGAAGGAGCGCTCCCCCGTGCCGCCCTCGTGATATTCGCCCTCGGCATACGCGGCCTCGTCGTCAGCCACTACGGCGTAGACCTCGTCGCTGACTGGTGGGGCGATGATCGCCGCTTCGGCATCCTCGGAGCCCGGGGGGCGGAGCTTGCGCGGGGCGAGCGGGGTGGAACCCGACTCTTGCGAGGGAGCGTTGATGGGGGACTGGCTGGGATCTTCCATGCGAAGGCGGGGGAGAGTAAGAATAAGGGGGGAAACAGGGGGGTGATGGATCTAGAGCGCGAGCCGCAGCGCCGGATCTTATCATCCGGACCTTATTGACGACAAGACCATTCTTTTGTGACGAAGATTTTCCCGGAAAGAGGGAAGTTCCGTCAGGGGCTGCCGCCCGTTTCAGGAGTCCAGTCCGGAAAAAGCGGCCTCGACGAGGATCGCGGCGAGGGTCTGGGTGGCCTCGTCGAGAGCGGTATTGGCGGACTTCAGGGCAGCGGCATCGTGGCTTTCGCTAGCGAGAGTGATACGGACGCGGGCCGCCGCCGCCTCGATGTCGGCGAGGTCGGCTGCGGGGACTAGGTGACCGACCCGGGTGAGGGCCTCGCTCACGGCGGGGAGGAGCTCTTCGCTCTTGCGCGTCGCCTCGGTCCAGATGCGTTCGTTCATGTCGTCGAAGGCGTAGTCGATCGACTCGCTCACCATGCGCTCGACGACCTCATCGTCGACATTGACGGCGGCATTCCGGATCTCGAGGACATGGTCTTCTCCGGTGACGGTGTCGCGGGCGAGGACTTCGAGGATGCCGTCGCGGTTG
Source organism: Verrucomicrobiales bacterium (assembly GCA_041688355.1). Taxonomy (GTDB): domain Bacteria; phylum Verrucomicrobiota; class Verrucomicrobiia; order Verrucomicrobiales; family DEV007; genus Arctic95D-9. Next base: position 1,025 of record JBDNIL010000246.1, read on the forward strand.
ATCGCGAACTGCACCCCGACCCGGGCGCTGCCCTTTGCGCCGGGGGTGAAGGGCACCGTGACCTCGCCGAGGAGCCAGTTGTCCTTCGCCATTTCACGCTCTCCCTGGAGGACGCGGATGGCCATGGACTCCTGATGATCGACCGCGTTGGTGAAAAGCTCGCCCGCCTTCACCGGGATCGTCGAGTTGCGCGGGATGATCACATTCATGAGCCCGCCGAAGGTCTCGATCCCGAGGGAGAGCGGGGTGACATCGACGAGGATGATCTGCCGGACGCGCCCGCAGAGCATCCCCGCCTGGATCGCGGAGCCCAGCGCGACCGACTCGTCGGGATGCTGACTGATGTCCGGCACGAGCCCGAACCAGGCCTGCAATTTTTCCCGTACCAGCGGGATGCGGGTGCTACCGCCCACGAGGATGAGTCGCTCGACCTCACCGACACCCTTATTGGCCGCTTCGGCGAAGGCGCGCTGCGCGATGGGGCGGGTGCGCTCGATGATGGGAGCGAGCCGCTTTTCGAGATCGGGCCGGGTCATCTCCAGCTCATAGCTCTCGCTCCCGCGGAAGAAGGGGAAACGGGCCGTGATCCGTTCCTCAGTGCTGAGTGCTTCTTTTACCTCACGCGCCCGGGCGAGCAGGGTCGCCTCTTCGACGGGACTGAGTTCACCGAGGGCGAGGGTCTCGGCGAAATGGCGGGCGAGGGCCCGGTCGAGATCATCGCCGCCGAGTCTCGTGTCGCCCGCCGTCGAGATGACTTCAAAAAAGCCGTCGCGCATTTGCAGGATAGAGAGGTCAAAAGTCCCCCCGCCGAGATCATAGACCGCGACGGTGGCGGACTCTTCGAGCTTGTCGAGGCCGTAGGCGAGCGCAGCGGCGGTGGGCTCGTTGATGATGCGCTCGACGGTGAGCCCGGCGAGTGCGGCGGCGCGCTTCGTCGCTTCGCGCTGGCTGTTGTTGAAGTAGGCCGGTACCGTGATGACGGCCCGGGAGACCGGCATCTCGAGAGCCTCTTCGGCGATCGCCTTGAGCCGCGCGAGGATCAGGGCCGAGACTTCCACAGGGGTGAGCAAAGTCTCGGGATCGATCGCGACGAGGATCTCATCGTGCTGGCCGGAGACGAGAGGGAAGCCGGCCTCGTCGCGCTCTTGCGGCGAGAGATCGGAAAAAGTCCGCCCGATGAAGCGCTTGATTGAAGATACAGTGCGCTCAGGGGCGACCATGCGGGAGCGGAAGGCCTCTTTGCCCACGAGCGGTGGGCCTCCTGCCGCCGGCCACGAGACACAAGACGGCGTCAGCCTGTCCCCGTCGCGGTCGGCGAGGACGATGGGGAAGCCGGAGTCCACCACCCCGACGAGCGAGTTCGTCGTTCCGAGATCGATACCGATGATGAGAGACTCGTTCATGGGAGAGCTCAGCAGGCGATGAGGGAGAGGAGTCGCTCGCGGCACTGCTCCTCCCAGCGTTTGAGAAATCTCAACTGACCGAGAGCGCGGGACGCGGGCTGGTAGTCCCCTGACGCGCCCGCCCTTTCGATGCTGTCGAGTTGATCGGTTATGGTATGTCGGAGCGGCTGGATCTGTGCCAGCAGTCCCTGCACTTGTAACTGCGCCTCGATCGCCTCGCGGGTGAGCATCGCCTTCGCCAGAGCGGTGGTGGCGTGACGGTGACGGGCAAGGACCTCATCGGTCTTCCCCAGGACGGGACTGATTGCGGCGAAAAGATCCATCAGGGACGGGTCGATCGATCGATCCGCGGGCGCGCCGGGCGCCCTGAGTGCGAGCCAGTGAGCCAGTCGCAGTGCCGGATCGCTCAGAGTGCTGCGGGCCTGATTGAGGTCGGGCGGATCGAGAGCCGGGCCGCTCTCGCTCGCTCCGTCGCCAAAGTCGGCAGCGTCGGAAAGAGCGCGACTTTTTTCCCGCCACGAGTTCTCCACTGCCTCCGGGTCGAGGCTCAGGGATTCCGGGAGTTCGAGGAGCGCAAAAAAGTTCGTCATTCACGCAAGTCCCGGCGTGGCGGCCGTATGGCCGTGGCAATACTGGCGACAGTGATCACCGTGCGGTGGCCGCCGATTATTTGCCACCACCGCCACCACGACGGGGAGTCGGGTTGGGTTTGGCACGTTTCTTCGGTTGACCGGGACGGGCCATGCTGCGGGGAGAACTCCGTTTGCCGGGGTTCATCGGACGCGGGCTGCGGCTATCGAC
>JBDNIL010000247.1:0-46545 GCA_041688355.1 Verrucomicrobiales bacterium
GTTTTCCCTCAGCACCCAGGTGTCTTTGCTGCCCCCGCCCTGGGAGGAGTTCACCACGAGCGAGCCTTTTCGCAGCGCGACGCGGGTCAGTCCTCCGGGGACTACGACGGTCTCCGCGCCGGTGAGGACAAAGGGACGCAGGTCGATGTGGCGCCCCTCCAGCTCCCCGTCGCAGAAGGTGGGGTGACGGGAAAGAGAGATGACCGGCTGGGCGATGTAGCCGCGCGGATTGGCCTTCACCTTGTCGCGGAAGTCGGCCACCTCTTCGGATGTCGCGGCCGGGCCGATGAGCATGCCGTAACCACCCGCTTCATCGACGGCCTTGATGACGAGATTGGCCATATTCTCGATCATGTAGGTGAGTTCATCGGGACGGCTGCCGAGGAAGGTCTCGATGTTCGGGAGGATCGGCTCCTCGGAAAGGTAAAAACGGATCATGTCCGGCACATAGGCATAGGTCGCCTTGTCGTCCGCCACCCCGGTGCCGATGGCATTGACGAGGGTCACGTTCCCGGCGCGGTAGGCCTTCACCAGATCGGGCACCCCGAGGGTCGAGTCGCGGCGGAAAAAGCGAGGGTCGAGGAAGTCGTCATCGATGCGGCGATAGATCACATCGACCTGGACGAGCCCGCGGGTGGTGTGCATATAGACGCGCTCGTTCTCAACGATGAGGTCGCGCCCCTCCACGATCTCGATGCCCATCTGCTGGGCGAGGAAGGTGTGCTCGAAGTAGGCGCTGTTGTATTGCCCCGGAGTCAGCAGCACGCACACGGGGGTATCCTGCTGGCGCGGGGAGACCGAGCGCAACATGCGGAGGAGCTCGCGCGGGTAGTCGGCAACGCGTTCGACATTGAGCTGGCGGTAGAGGTCGGGGAAGGTCCGCTTCATCGCGAGACGATTCTCGAGCATGTAGGAGACCCCCGAGGGGCAGCGCCCGTTGTCCTCGAGGACACAGTAACGCCCGTCGTTGTCACGGATCAGATCTGTCCCGCAGATGTGGATATAGGTGTCGTGCGGCAGCTTCACCCCGGCGAGCTCGGACCGGTTGTGCTTCGAAGTCTTCACGAGCTCTTCGGGCATGATCTTCTCTTTGAGAATGCGGCGGTCCGAATAGATGTCCTTGAGGAAGAGGTTGAGCGCCTTGATCCGCTGACGCAGGCCTCGATCGATCATGCTCCACTCGTCGGCGGGGATGATGCGGGGAAAGGGATCAAAAGGAAAAATGCGCTCCGTGCCCTGCCCGTCCGAGTAAACCGTGAAGGTAACCCCCTGCTTCAGGAAGGTGCGCTCCAGCGAGCGCAGACTCGATTTCATTCGCTCATCGGAGAGGCCTGAGAAATATTTTACGGCATCGCCATACATCGGACGGCACTCGCTGTCCTCCCTCGAAAAGGCCTCATCGAAGAAGCCTTCCACCGCATAATTTTCGAACTGATTTTTCACTGCACCGATCATAGCAATTTGAATGCCAAACGTTTACCAACCGCCGAAGTCACCGCGACCTTTCAGGAAAAGGTGCTTTCCTCGCGGCAGGATAGCGGTGTTTCAGAACGCCGCACGGTAAACTTCTTCGAGAAGGTCGGAAGTCACCGGAACTGGATTGAACTGCGCGGTCCACTGGGCGGCGGCCTCCCCGGCCAGCTGGGGGAGCATCGCCTCATCGACCCCGAGGGTGAAGAGCGGGAAATTCATCGAACATCGCTCGAGATGGAACCTGACGCGCGCCGCGAGGTGCCCCTCCCCGGCCAGAGAAGCGTAGACGGCAGCCGCAGCCGGATCGCGCTCATTGCACTCGATGACATGCGGCAGCATCGCCCCGACGGCCTGCCCGTGAACGATCCCGTAGCGGGCCGTGAGCGGATTCGCGCACGAATGGGCGATCCCGAGCATGGAATTCTCGATCGCGGTGCCCGCAAAAGCCGCCCCCAGCAGCATGCGGGCGCGGGCCACGATATTGCCGGGTTCGGCGAGGACCTGCTCGAGCCCCTCGTCGAGGAGCCTCCACGCCGCCGCCGAGTAGGCCGAGGAGATCGGCGAGCGTTTGTTGCAGACGGCCGTCTCCAGCGCATGGGCGAGCGCATCGATCCCGGTGTGGGCCGTCACCGCAAAGGGCATTGTCAGGGTCAGCTCGGGATCGAGGATCGCCAGTGCCGCCGCCGCCTTGGGATCACCGCAGGCCATCTTGGCATGGGTCTCCGCATCGGCGATGAGGGCAAAACTCTGACATTCACTCCCCGTCCCCGAAGTCGTCGGGATCGCGATGAAGGGCAGCATCGGGAGCTTCGCCTTGCCCACGCCCCAGTAGTCCTGCATGCGACCGCCGTTGGTCAGGACAAAATTGCAGCCCTTGGCCGTGTCGAGGCTCGATCCGCCGCCCAGTCCGAGGATGAGATCACTGCCCGACTCCCGCGCCACCGCGACACAGCGATCGACGTCCTCGGTCGTGGGATTTTCCCTGACCTCATCATAGACCGTCACCGAGAGCCCGGCCGCCTCGATTGCCGCGACCGCCCGCGAGACCGCGCCGGTTCTAGCGATCCCGGGGTCCGTGACGATGAGGACACGCCGCGCCCCCAGGGCAGCAGCCTCCACCCCCACGATCTCGAGCTTCCCCGCGCCGAAGACGACACGGCCACCCGCCGCATGTTCGAACCCGATCACCCCGGCGGGGAGATCGAGACCATCGCAGAGAGACTCAATCGAAAGGGGGTCGGCCGGCATCGGTGAGACCGTAGCTTCTCACGCGATCTCCGCAATCTGGAAAGAACGGCGTGTATAGAGGAACTCAAAGAGGTTGCCTTCGTGCGGTTGATCCCACTTAATCCGGTTGGTCGGCACATTGCCGATGTTGAGACGGTCGATGTGCGGACAGTCGAAGAGCTGATTGATCCAGACCATGTCCCGTGTCACCGCCGTCACGACAAGGGAGAACCCGATCTTTCCGAGCATCTCCGCCTGCGGGCACTCCACGACACTGGCGAAGGGGAAAAGAAACTCGCGGATCGCCAACTCCTGTTTGAAAGAATCGACGCGGATCAGGGTCGGCTGCAGGTAATTCATCCCGTCGCGCATCTGGAAACGCTCCCCCTCGCGGAACTCGGCCGTCACATCGGTCGCGCCGCCGGACTTCAGCCCTTTTTCCACCGCTTCGTTGATCCACTCGGCGAACATGGGGTTGGCAAAACCGGAAAGCTTCGCGTCCGGATCATCCTGCGCGAGCGGCCTGATCTCGGCGAGGCGCTTCGCCACGGCACGGGCGATCTCGTCCCCATACTTCGGCACGACGATGGTCGAGGTGCAAATACAGCTGCGACCCGAGTTCGCCGAGACCGACTCGACGATCGAGTCGATGTACTTTTCCCAGTTCTCGATCTCGTCCTCGCCGATGAGAAACTTCGAATAGCCGGTGCCATGCACCTCGATCCGCTCGTCGTTCTCGTACTGCTTCACCGTCGAGTCATCGCCGAAGAGCATGACCCGCCCTGCGCGCCGGATGATCGCGCCCGATCCATCGTGCTGAGTGGGATAAAGGCTGAAAGCCTCGGGAGGACAGCCCGCCTTGATGAAGGCCTGGATGATACGCCAGGGCGTCCAGGGCTCCTCGCGACCGGGCTTTAGCACGACCGGCACCTTCATCGCGATGGAGGGAATCCAGAGCGCATTCACCGCCGGGGAGTTGCTGGGCAGGATGACCGCCAGCTCGCTCGTCGTCGCCGAGAAACTCACCGGTGCCCCGCCCTGCTCCCCGTAGCCTTTGTCGAGCACGGCCCAGTCGAGACCGCGGGTGAGACCGCGGAAGATAACGTCGATATCTGCAAAGATGCCGCCGAGGCGCTTCATGTTCATGCGGATGAGAGCATGGGGCAGACCGCTCGTCGAGGCGAGCGAGAGCACATAGTCTTCGGGCGACTGCAGCTCGCCCTCCGTGCCGACCGGGAGATCGTCACTGAGAAAGATCTCCCCTGCCCGCTTCGTGATATCGACCAGCTCCTCGCACGAGAACTTTTTGAGCGCTTCGCGCGCCGTCCCCATCTTGTAGAGGTCGTACTTGATCATGTCCGCACAGGCGAAGCTGATCTCGGCGGCCGGCTCGTCAGAGCCGAGTTTGGGCACGGTCTGGACGTCGAGCGACTTGTAGACGCGGCCTTGTCTGAGGATGGGGATGTGGGGTGCGGTCATAGGAATAAAAGATGTCCTTGGAAATTACGTCTGCCGGGCGATCACTGTCCGCCTTTTTCAATCGAACCCTTTTCCCCGGTTTTCTCAATCAAAAATCACGTCCGCCAGCCACGCGTAAACGGGCTTGAAATCCTTGGCGAAATGCTTTCCTGACGCTATCCTTCTCCTATGGAGCAGCGCAATCCCTTCCCGGGAATGAATCCCTACATGCAGTTGACCTGGCCCGACGTGCATGTCGCCTTGATCGGCTACATCAGGGAAGCGCTCGGGGCTGAACTCCCTGATGACCTCCTCGCCAAGGGCGAGATGGCCGTGGAAGTCTTCGGTGACGCCAGTTTCCGCGCTCGTCCCGACGTCGCCGTCGTGGGCGAAGAGTGGAAAAATGGCCTGCCTCCCGTCTGGACCCCGGCGCCGGAGTATCAAAGTCTGATCGTCTCGGAACCGACCCTCGTGACCATCGACCAACCCAGGCACCGTTGGGTCGAGGTTCGTAGCGATGAAGGCACACTCATCACCGTGATCGAAGTGGTCAGCCCGTCGAACAAACGACAAGGCCGCGGCGCCTACGAGATCAAGCGCGACAGCTTCATCGCGGCGGGCGTCAACGTGGTCGAGATCGATCTCGTGCGCGGCGGGACGCGAGTCGTCGATGCCGGTCCACTGGAGGAGCTCTCCGCTCTCCGCGACCGGTGCGGGGACTACCTCGTCTGCGTCAGCCGGGGGGCCGTCCAGGGACGCCGAGAGGTTTACCCCTGCCCCTTGCGCGAGCGTCTTCCCGTGATCCGCATCCCTCTGCGCGCCGACGAACCCGACATCCCGCTCGACATCCAGGCCCTCGTGGATCGCTGCTACACGAGCGGCCGCTACTGGAAACTCGATTACACGAGAGAACTCGACCCGCCCCTTTCCGCAGAGGACAAAGTCTGGGCGGAGGAGCGGTTGAGGGAGGCGGGAGTGATGTCATCGCAGTGAAATCTTGCGAGTGGGCCTTGCGTGAGGTAGCCCCGACCGGCCCGGTCGGGAAATGCGCGACCAATGAAACCCGCGCACCCATCTGGCCGAACGGGCAACTCTCCATAGGAGAAACAAGGAGGAGGGACACTCCTGTCCCTCTTCGTTTCAATTGACATTGTGGCAAATTGCCACAATATTTTTTCATGAGTAAATCGATCCGTATCAGTGACGAGTTGGCGGCGGAGGCGGAGGCTGCTGGTGCCGTTGCCCATCGTTCGCCGCCCCAACAGATCGAGCATTGGGCGCAAATCGGGCGGGTCATGGAACCCGCGCTTTCCTACTCCGCCGAGGTCAAGGTGAAGCAGGCTGACCGCTCGGATCTCGACTCGATCCTGAACAAGGTGGAGAGCGGGACCAGCGTCCGAAGGACCCGGTCCATCGTCCGAAAAAAGACCGGGCGAATCGAATCCGCCGAATAGAGAGGATGCGATGGCGGCCCCGCTTCTGGTCATGCTCGGCGGCCCCAACGGAGCCGGGAAGTCGACTTTTTACGAGTCTCATCTCAAGGCGCTCGGCTTGCCCTTTCTGAATGCCGATGTCCTCGCCCGCGAAGCCGGGATGGACGCCTACACGGCTGCGGATACGATTGCGGCGATTCGTGATCAGATGATCCGCCGGGGTGAAGGCTTTGTGACCGAGACGGTGTTCTCCGATCCTGTCGGCGAGAAGGTTCGAGTACTTGCAGAAGCGGTCGACTTCGGCTTCGATGTCACGCTGATCTACATCGGCATTATGGATGCGGGTATGTCGGGACGGCGCGTAAAGACTCGGGTTGCGGCGGGCGGGCATGATGTTCCGGAGGAAAAGCTGGCGGCACGCTATGAGCGTAGCTTGGACAATCTTGAACGCGCGATCTCGCAACTTCCCCGAGTGCGGATTTACGACAACAGTTCCTTCGAGACACCGCACCGGTTCCTCGCAGAGTTCCGCGATGGTCGAATGGTTCAGCGAACGAATGAACTCATCCCCGCGTGGGCACGACGCTTCTTTAATTGAAAAATCGCCTCTTCGTTTCATCACGCCCGGGGCATTGAGGGCGACACGAGTGTCGCCCCTCCTTGGGCGAAACAAGGAGGAGGGACACTCCTGTCCCTCTTCGTTTCATCAGACCCGGGGGCATTGAGGGCGACAAGAGTGTCGCCCCTGCCCGCGCTGCCGAGCGAAGGCCATGGGCGAGCTATTTTGTCAGATCAAAATCAATACACCCCCTCGATCACCTTCCCGCTCAGCGCGCCGAATGGCCGCACATCCCCCACCCCGTCCCACGCCTATTTCGCGTGCGGCTTGCGGCGGATCGCTTCATCACGCTCAAGGAAGCGGGACATGAAAAACTCGTGCTAAAGTGTGGTCAGTTCGACGCGGCCGTATTCGCCTTACTCCTTCGTGATCTCTGTGTTCTAGGGAGCGTGTTCCCGTAGGTCGGCACGAACTGGGCTTTGTTCTTGGGCGCTTCCTCCAGCAGTAAGCTAACGTATTCCGGGGTCATCGAGGTAACGCCACAGAAGCAGGCCTTGATCTTTTTCCGGGAGCCGATGAAACTGGTCGAGTAAGTCCGTCGCCTCTCCATGCTCCGACTCTATCTTCTCCTCGCTCTCGCTGCCGCATACTTTTGCGTCGGAAATCCCGTTTGCGCTAAAAACGGAATCATCACCATCGAGCCTTTTCTCGAGAGCCATTGCCTCGATTGCCACGACGCCGACGCCAAAAAAGGAGGGATAGATCTCACGGTGCTCGCGAGAACAGCAAACGAACCGGATACCTACGAAACGTGGACGAAGGTTCACGATCTCATCCGATCCGGCGAGATGCCGCCAGCGAAAAAACCGCGCCCGAACCCGGAGGAACTCGCGAACGCGGTCGCCGCAATCGCCGACGAACTGACACAAGTGGACGCCATGAAAGTCGAAAAAGACGGTCGCACTCCGCTGCGACGTCTGAACCGGGTCGAGTTCGAGAGCTCCCTCCGGGATCTCCTCTCGATGCCGGGTTTGCGTTTGAAGGAAGACCTTCCGGCAGACGGGAGGTCGCACGGGTTCGACCGGCTTGGCGACGCCCTTGATCTGTCGTTCGTCCACATCGAGTCCTACCTCGCCGCCGTCGACAAGGCACTCAACGCGGCGCTCTGTCCGCTCCCCGAGGCCCCGCCTCGCCTCACCTTCCGCTATCGGCCTTGGGATCTCGTCAGGAAAGATGCAAAGGAGAGCGAAGGATCGGTAGGGCTGGCGGTGCAAAACAAAACCGGGATCGGTCTGATCGGGATGAAACGGGACGAAACCTTTTTCGCCGAGAAGGCGCACATCATCGAGGATGCCGAGCCGAAGGCGACCGCCTTCGGACTGTTCCGGCACGAGGACGCGGACTACCGCTGCAAAATGACGGCGATCCAGCCCTATGTGACCGGCTTTTACCATCTCCGCGTCTCGGGTTACAGCTTCGGATGGGACGGGAAGGAAGTTGTGCCGACCGACCGTCACGGCGCTCTTGGTTGGGGCGTCTACCAAAAGGGCGAACATCACGGCACCGTCGATCTGCCCCCTAACAACGCCGCCACCCGGGAGGTGACCGCCTGGCTCGAGCGCGGCGGAGGCATGGACCATCCCAACGACGACTTCATCCGCATCATCGGGGCCTCGCTCGAGAATGTCCGCGACTATGCCAATGGACCGAATAAGAGCGCCGTCGGTCCGCTCTGGCCGGTTCCGGGGATCGCGGTCGAGTGGATCGAGATTGACGGCCCCATCCACGAGGAATGGCCGCCCGCGAGCCATCGCGCGCTCTTCGGGGATCTCCCTGTGAAGGTCTGGACGGCTGACCTTGGCCTGCCTCAACCGACCCAGCAGGTTTGGCCGCGAGGAAATCCCCACGCCTTGCCGAAGGATCCTTTCGGCGAGCGAGGTCAGAACCGTCCCATTGTCTATGTCGCCACGAACGGTGCGACAAGAGATTCCGAACGGCTCCTACGGACTTTTTTGCGGCGAGCCTTCCGGCGTCCGGTGAGCAAGGACGAACTCGCAGACTATCAGACCATCGTCGCGGAGCGGATGCAGTCGGGGGCGGCCTTTGAAGACTCGATGCGATCCGCCTATCGCGAGGCGCTCAGCTCTCCGGATTTTCTGCTCTTGAGAGAAGCTCCCGGCCCGCTCGACGCACACGCGCTCGCGGCGAGGCTGAGTTTTTTCCTGTGGAGTTCGATCCCCGATGCCGAGCTTTCCGCCCTCGCCGATTCCGGCGAGATCACGCGACCGGAAGTGTTGCGCGCCCAGACCGAGCGTCTCTTGCGTGATCCCGGATCGGCGCGATTCGTGGAGAATTTCACGGGTCAATGGCTCGGGCTGCGCGAGATCGGCGCGACGCAACCCGACCGCAAACTGTATCCCGAGTACATGCCCTGGTTACAAGATGCGATGGTGATGGAGGCCCGTGCCTATTTCACGGAACTGATCTCGACCGACCTCGGCATCACCCACCTCGTGAAGTCCGACTTCGCCTTTCTCAACGAACCGCTCGCCCGACTGTATGGCATCGAAGGAGTGCGCGGCTGGGATTTGCAACGGGTCTCCTTGCCCGAGGGGTGTCCACGCGGCGGCTTCCTCACGATGGCGGGAATCCTGAAAACGACGGCGAACGGCACGACGACCTCGCCGGTGAAACGCGGCGTTTTCGTGATGGAGAAAATCCTCGGCGTCGTCCCGACTCCACCTCCTCCGGGAGTGGGCAGTGTCGAGCCCGACACTCGTGGCACGACGACGATTCGTGAACAACTCGACGCCCATCGAAACAACGCGAGCTGTGCCGGATGCCATTTGAAAATGGATGGCTACGGTTTTGCTCTGGAGAGTTTTGACGTGATCGGGCAATGGCGGGACCACTACCGGGCGGTCGGCGCGACAGGACCACCGGCGGAGAGGGCGATTCTCCACGGTCGTGTCGTCGAACACCATCCCGGCCCCGCCGTCGATTGCTCGGGCGTGATGCCCGACGGTCGGAGCTTCGCCGAAGTGAATGAGTTGCGGGATCTCCTCGCCGCTGATCCGGAGAGACTTGCCCGGGCCTTTGCCGAACAACTCGTCACCTATGCGACGGGATCCGCCATCCGCTTCTCCGATCGCAAGGCAATCGATGAGATCCTATCAAAGACAGAATCCAATCGCCACGGCCTGCGGGCGATCCTTCACGAAGTGGTCCAAAGCAATCTCTTCCGCCAAAAATGATGCCATGACTCCGCCCGCCTTTCTCTCCCGCCAAGTTCTCGACCGCCGCACCTTCCTCCGGGCGGGCGGCGCTACTCTCGCCCTTCCCTTTCTCGAGGCAATGCTGCCACGCGCCGCGAGGGCGGCGACGAGTCCCGAGCCACCCCGCCGATTCGTCGGCATGATGACAAACATGGGGATCCTGCCCGAGTATTTCTTCCCGAAGTCGGCGGGTTCCGATCACGAAAGCTCTCCCTACCTCGATCTGCTGAAGGACCACCGCACTGACATGACGATCTTCTCCGGTGTTTCATTGCCGGGAGTGGACGGTGGCCACGCGGCGGAAAAGTCTTTTCTTACGGGAGCTCCCGGCGCCAGCCGAGGTTCCTTCCGCAACAGCATTTCGCTGGACCAGGTCATGGCCGAGAAGATCGGCGGAGAGACCCGACTGCCATCGCTCGCGATCATGATCGGGACTGAAAACCTGAGCCTCTCGTGGACCCGGAGCGGCTCGATGATTCCTCCGGTGATCAGCCCGGTGAAACTTTATCAGCAGCTTTTCATCGAGGACACCGCCGAGGCACGGGCGGCAGCCGAGCAGCGTCTCAAAGACGACCGCAGTCTCCTCGACCGGCTTTTGGAACGGACTCGGCGGCTCGAGCGTGAACTTGGCACCGAGGATCGCAACCGGCTCGATCAATATCTCACCAGCGTCCGGGATCTCGAACGTCGTCTCGCCACCGCCGAGGGCTGGCTCGGAAAACACAAGCCGACCGTCGCCTCCGAAAAGCCCGAGGAGCTGGGGGACCGCAACGATCTTCCGAAAAACAACCGCGCCATGCTCGATCTCGTCCGCCTCGCTCTTGAGACGGACAGCACTCGCATCGTCACCGTCGCGGCGAGCACCGGCAGCATCACGCCGCGAACCATTCCCGGCGTCAACACGAACACCCACGAGCTCACTCATCACGGTCATCGCGAGGAAAAACTCGACGAATTGCGCCGCATCGAGGAGGCGCAGTTTCGTGATCTCGCGTCCTTCCTCACCGGTCTGAGCGCGACCGCCGAGCAAGGGATCAGCCTCCTCGACCGCACCACCGTCCTCTACGGCACAAACATGGGCAGTGCCAATGCCCACTCCAATGACAATCTTCCCGTCCTCCTCGCCGGCGGCGGATTTCGACACGGCACTCATCTCGCTTTCGACACGAAGAAGAATTATCCCCTGACAAACCTACACGTTTCCCTTTTGCAACGAATCGGGATCGAGACCGATACCTTCTCCAGCGGAACAGGGACAATGCGGGGATTGGAAATGGTGTGAGACCCGGCCACCGCCAGCGATCGGTGAGGCGCTGAGGCCGATCCTCCAGTCCCGAAAGTGCTTCAGGTAACCGCACCGACTCGGAGGTGGCGTAATCCGGAAACTCATCGCCACGGGCGTCCCAGGCTCGGATTGGTTAGTTCAGAGTGGCTTGCATGACCAACCGGTCGCTCGGGCCGAGCTCCCCTACCTTGCTCAAGGATAGCACTGGACAGCTTGGAACGGAGGGGAGCCGTTAGCCTCCCCACCACCCGAAAAAAATTCACAACTAAAGCGCCGTCAATAGACCCCCTCGATCACCTTTCCGCTCAGCGCGCCGAAAGGCCGCACATCCCCCACGCCGTCCCACGCATACTTCGCGTGCGGCTTGCGGCGGATCGCTTCGTCCCGCTCGAGGAAGCGGGGCATGAAAAATTCGTGCGAAAGGGTGGTCAGCTCGACCCGGCCGTATTCGCCGTATTCCTTCGTGATCTCGGTCTTCTCGGGATCGACGATGCGGAGAACGGCGCGAGGCTGAGGCGCGTAGTAGGTAACGCTGTAGTTGTTATCCTTGAGCTCTTCGGGAATGGAAACGGCGAGTCCCATGAGGGTGTTTCCGTAAGTCGGCACGAAGAGAGCCTTGTTCTCGAGCACTTCCTCCTGGAGGAAGCGGACGTATTCCGGAGTCATCGACGTGCCACCGCAGAAGCAGCCCTTGATCCCGTGACTGGAGATCGAGATGCGCTCGCCGATGGAGGCGAGCAGCTTCGGCGTCGTGAAGATACAGGAAATGTCGCGGTGTTTGATGATCTCGACCGACTGCTCCATGACGTGGGCCTGGTAGCGCTCGACCTGATCCATCTCTTTACGCAGGATCAGCTTCTTCACCCATCGGGGATCGAGATCGACGTGGTAGCAACTGCCGCCGCGGAAGTTCGCAAGATGCTCGACGGCAAGCCTGAGCCGGCGGGGACCGGTCGGCCCGACCATGATCCAGTTGCCGCCCTTGGGGAAATATTCGTCACTGAGCTGATGGGAGAACTGCTCGTAGTCGTGCTTGTAGTCCTCCCAGCCCACCCGCTGCTTCGGAAGACCGGTCGTGCCGCCGGTTTCGAAGACATTAAAAGGACGCCCTTTGTAGGCGTTGGGGACGAAACGCTCGTTCTTCTCGTCGCGAAGCCACTCGTCCTGGAAATGCGGAAACTTGATGATGTCGTCGTAGGTCTTGACCTCTTCACGGGGATCCCAGCCTACGCTCTTTTTCCAATCGAGCCAGAAGGGGCAGCCGGTTTCATCGCTGAAATGCCAGGCCATCATTTCGCGGACACGTTCGTCGAGTTGTGATTTTGCTTCGTCAGCGGTCATGGGTCTTTTTAAGTCAGAGCGGTTGTGTTGGATAACGGAGGAACCACCCGCATCGGAGGCGGGTGATGCTGTCGCGCGGGTCAATAGGGTTGATCGCCGGGGCTGACAGGGTCAGATCAGGCGAAGAACTTACGTATGATCGCGTCAGACGGTTTCTTCGTAAGAAGAGAAACTACCACGAGTGACAGCGCCGAGATCGCGATGATGATCGCGACAGGCATCAGGCCGAAGACGAGTAGCTCGTCGTCGCCCATCCCAGCGGGTTTCTCGGCGATCATGTCCCGGTAGAAAAGGAAGCCCCACGCCACGGTCGTGGAGATGATACAGGCATAGGCACCGGCGAGGGTGACCCGTTTCCAGTAGACGGCGGCGAGAACGAGCGGGAAAAGCCCGGCAAAACCGCTGAAACACCAGACCCCGAGGTCGAAGACCTGGGCGCTATCCATGAGAGCGAGGGAGAGCAGGTAGGTGACCCCGACCACGAGAAGGATAAAGCCGCGGGCGATCCAGATTTTTTGCATGTCAGAGAAACGATTTTCACCGAACTTCTTCACTACGATATCCCGCGTGAACATGGTCCCGAGACACATGAACTGCGAATCGAGAGACGACATGATCGCCGCAAGGACCCCTGCCCCGACGAGACCCGAAAGTACCGGGGAGTGGACCAACTGCCCGACCATACGCCCGAGCACCGAGTTGGCTGATTGTCCGGGGCTGAGGGGACCAAGGTAGGCCGCTGCCCAAACCCCAATGAGGATACAGGGCAGCCAGACGATCATGATAAAGATGGGATGCGCGACCACCGTGAGCTTGAAGCTCTTCGCGCTCTTCGCGGTGAGCCAATGCTGGAAGAGGTGCGGGAACATGCCTACGGATAAGGGTACGAAGCAGTAACTCAGGAACTGCAGGTGCCCGATCATGCCCTCCCGCCCAAGTCGCTCCGAAGCGAAATCACTGGCCGCGACCAGTTCGCTCGCGGCCTTGATGCCGCCGAGATTCTTCGAGATCATGTAAAAGGCGATCACCCCGGTGACCATGAAGACGATGGTCTGGAAGGTATTCGCCCAGACCGCCCCGCGCAGCCCGCCGAAAAAGACATAAAATAGCACGATGAAACAGATCACCGCGCTTCCCAGTGCCGGGGGGATCCCGCCGCTGAGGGGATGCGGATTGCCGTTGGGCAGATTGGGCATGGGGAAGGCCTCGGGGAACAGACCCGCCGTGGTCGGCTGGATGAACTTACCGGCGGCGATGACCCCGACGAGGAGGTAGGGAATCACGAGCAGGACGAGAATCGGGAAAAGCAGATACCCGAGCCGGTCAGACTCAAAGCGGTCTCGGAAATACTCGCACTGAGTGACATAGCCGTAGCGTTTCCCCATGGCCCATAGCTTGATCCCGACCGCGAAGAACACGGCCGAGTGGATCAGCCCCGACCACGAGGCCATGAGCCCGTAGACCCCGATGCCGCTGGTGAAGGACTTGCCGGTCGAACCGACGAGGGCGAAGCCTGTCATCGTCGTCCCGAAGATGGACATGAGGAGGAGGAAGGAACCCACTGATCGGCTCACCACGAAGAAATCGGCGCTCGTCCCTTTGAAGAAACGGTTGCTGAGAACACCGAGGGCGAGGAGGAGCGAAAGGTAGCCCAAGATAATGTAAAAGGTCGTCATGAAGGGTCGAAGAGGGAGACGTTAGGTCAGGTGAAAGGAATAAACGGGAATCAAAAGAGAATCAAAAGAGAATCAAAAGGGACGGCGCGGCAGAGCGCAGGGAGGCGAGACTCACTCGCCGGCACCTTTTTCGGCCCAGGCTTCGGTTTCGTGGGGCCAGGCAAAGCGGCTCACCAAGTACCAGAAGATACCCGCGACGACGGAGTAGGCGGCATGGTAGCCGAGCCCGGCGGGCAGGAAGCCGAACCAGAGAGTCCGATTGTCCCAGTTCCACACGTCGTGATGGAGGATGGCGAAGAGAAAAAATAGAACGATGACGATTTTGGACTTCATTGTCTGGGGCGCAGGGGCGGAACGGTCAGGGAAAGGTCGATGCAAGATAGGGCACCGCCCGAGGCGATGCCCTCAAAGCAGTCTGCTCAGGGTTTTCCGTAGGCGTAGAGGTGCGTCTGGGTCATCACGTAGAGGGTTCCGTTGGCCACGACGCAGGTCGAGTAGATGGGCGAGGGATAGCCGATCGTGGCGATCTCTTCGTATTCTTTGCCGGCCTTGAGCACGACGAGCTCGCCATCCTCGTTACCAAGGAAGACTTTGCCATCCACAACGAGAGTGGAACTCCAGATGTGGGACAGGGTATCATGCTCCCAGTATTTCTCACCGGTCTCGGCATCGAGACAGAAGAGACGACCCGAGTAGTCGGCGATGTAGACGAGACCATCGGCAACCGAGGGGCTCGAGATGGTGCGGCCGAGCTCCTTGAACTGCCAGACGATGGCGTCGTCACCGGTGCCCTTCGACGGATCGATACAGGTGATCGCGCCGACGCCCTCGCCGTGCTCGGGATCCTGACCGATCGCTATATAGACCTTGTTGTTGTAAACGACCGGGGTCGAGATGATCTCGGAGGGACCGGGATAGGTCGCATATTTGATCGCCTCGCCTTTGTCGTCGAAGCGATATTCTTTGGGGCAGGTATCGACCTTCCAGAGCTCTTTGAACAGGTTGAACTTCTCGCCACCGTCTTCTTCGACGTCGAACTCCGCCGCATGGAATCCGTAGGTGAAGCCGTCGCCCGCACCGAAGATCACGGTCGGGACACCATTGATCTCGGCGTAGGAGGGCGAAGACCAGTTCGCGTGCATGATTCTCTCACCGATGCCGCTCGCCTCTTCCGCGACGAGTTTGCCGGTCTCTTTGTGGACGGCGATGAGGCACGGAGCGGTGGGCGCGGGGATATTGATGTGGGACCAGTCAACTCCGTTCGAGGTGCTCGCAAAGATGTAGTCACCGGCGAGCACGGCAGAGCTGGAAGTAACATTGTGCGGGAAGACGCCCAGCTCGGTCCTCATGTCGTAGCCCCAAATGATGTCGCCACCCTTTGGCCCCTTGTCGACGGGCTCGGCTTGATCGAGTTTCTCGAGACCGCCGACGACATACTTTGCCTCGTCCATGAAAGGCCCGTCGTTGCCGTCGCTCAGTCCGTAGGTATCGAGACAGATGACCTCTCCGCGGTTCGAGATGACGTAGCCATGCTTGTCGTCGAGCAGGATCGAAGAACAAATCCCGAGATATTCCCAATCGGAGACCTTGCCCGCTTCCAGCTTGGGGACGCTGAACTGCCAATTGAGATCACCACTCTTTTCGTCAAAGGCCATGACGATGCCGTAGTCTCCCTTTACGACATCGATGCGCGGCTCTTCGTTGTTCGTCCCGACAAAGACCTGTCCCTGATAGACCGTGGGGGTGCCATAGGCCTGGGAGCCGAGATGCACTACCCACTTCGCCCCTTTGGCGCCCGTGACCTGGCCGTCTTCACCCACTTCGCCCGAGGTGATGTCGATGGAGATGTCTTTGGCGGGCGAGAACATATTCTTCGACCCGTTCCGTCCCCACTGGGGCCACTCGCCTCCGCTGGCATCGTCCTCGACCGCATAGGTGCGCTCCTCGACTTTGGCTCCGTCGGGGGAGACGGATGACTGGGTCGGAGCCGGGGCTGCTTCGGGAGCGGCTGGCGACTCGGGGGTGGCCGGGGTCTCGGGAGCGACGGGCTCGGAAGCCCGTTCGCAGGATGCGGCGAAAAGGGAACCGGCCGCAGCCAGGGCGATAAGGGTATCTGTTTTTTTCATGGGTTGGGTCGGGTGGAGAGGGTCAGCGGGACTTTGGCGGAAGGTCAGGAAATTATTCGTTCGGGGTTACCGTGAGGTTGTCGATAAAGACACTCTTCTGTGCCTGTGGCGAGAATCCGTAGACACCGGGGGCGCCTTCGAGATGGGCATGTTTGTGCTCGGTCTCGATCGTCCAGGCCTCGGGCTCGGGATCGCCTTTTTTCCAGGCTTTCGCCCGGATCACGCCCGATCCGTCTTCTGCCACATCGACGCGGGTTTTGAGCGTGTACCACACGTTGGCCGAGATTGGGAAGGGCGCACTGTCACGCAGGTGCTCGTGATTGGAGCTGACTTCGACGACATTGGAGTTCCCCACGAGCGCGATGATGTAGCGCTGATTGATGAGCCCCACGACGGACTTCACCCGGCGGCTGCCGTCGGTCATGACGTCGGCCTGGACGGTGTAGTTCTTCGAAGTAGGCTCACCGATGAAGGTGAGACCGCGCTGGAAGAGGACGGAGTCAAGGGTCTTGGCGAGGACCTTGTTTCCGTCGAGTTCACGGATGTCCCACTTGAGGCGGGCGCCGATCCACGGAAGGGGCGGATGGCCGAACTTCACCTTATCGACGGGGTGAGTCTCGGGCAACTCGAAGCCCTCGAAATCCTGCGCGTAGGGTAGATTCTTCGAGACGCGCCCGCGGAGGATCCCGCTGAGCCCACCAGAGGTCGCCTTCCAGGCACCGGCGGACTCTTTTGCCTCGGCACCGGCCGAGATCGTGTTGCCTTCGAACGAGGCGTCCATCTCGGACTTCACGCGGGCGGTCGGGGGGATGAACTTCGCCCACTCGGCGCTCTCGACAGTGCCGACCTGATTTCCGGCGGCGTCGAGAGTGCGCAAGGTCACGGTTTGCGAAGTCCCGGGCATGAGCAGGATATCGGAAGGGACCGGGAGCAGCTTCGCCGGAGTGCCCGGAGTGGGCCGCTCGTCAGCCGGAGCCTTCGCCCACGTGATGCCGGTGTTCTTGATTTCAAAAGCGTAGAGCTTCTCGGAGGTGTTCACGTAGAGACGACCGCTGCAGATAATCGCGGAGCCGAAGCAGTTGCCCTCGAGCTTCACCTTGGCGACTTCCTTGGGCTGGTCGCCGGTGACGTCGAGAATGATGAGGTCTCCCGGCGAAGTGGTGATGTAAAGTTTGCCGTCGGCATAGAGGGGCGAGGCCAGGAGTTGCTCGTTGGCGAGCTTGGACTCCCACAGGAGCTTGCCGGTTGTGGAATCCACGCAGACGAGGAGACCGGTCTTGTCCATCTGATAGACCTTGCCGTCATGCACGAGAGGCGAGCAATTAAACTGCTCGAAGGGGAAACGCCAGACCTCCATCTCGGGCCCGAGCTTGGGCGCGCCGCCCTGCCCTTCCTCGACGGCTCCTCCCGGAGCATCGAGATCGGTGGGGAGGCGAAGCGCGACGAGTCGACCGGTCTCGGTGGTGTCCCAGTTTTCCGCTCCGTGGACCACGATGAGATTATCACCATCGATGACCGGCGTGGCATTGATCCCTCCCTTGGAGAGCTGGAAGCGCCAGATCGGGGTGCCGTCGCCGACATTCACGCAGACGACGTTGCCGCACCCGGTTCCCGCATAGAAAACACGCCGACCATCGACGGTGGCGAGGACGGGAGTGCTGAAGGAGCTATCTTTCAAGTAAGGAGGCCCGACTCCCGGAGTCGAGGACCAGAGCAACTCGCCGGTATTTTTGTCGAAGCCGAAGAAGCGATCGCGAGCCGGCCCGTCGGCACCCCAGTAGCTCGTGACCCCGCGAACGATGGCGATATCGCCATCGACAACGATACAACCGGCACGACCGTTGGGAAAGGTGAGGCGACCGAAGCGCTCGGTCATCGAGTGGTACCAGAGCAGGTCACCGTCCGGATTAAAACACATCGCTTCCCCGTAGGTATTGGCGAGAAAAATATTGCCGGTCGCCACGTCCACCGTCGGTGCACCGACGGTATAACGGCTGTAGGCGGTGTCTGACATGAAGTCCTGCGTCTCGCGCTCCCAGATGACCTTGCCTGTCTTTTCCTCGCGGGCCTGGAGCACCTCCATCAGCTCGGCTCCGGTGCCGCGATAGCCCCACGAGTAGATGCGACCGTTGAAGATGACCGGCGTCCCCCGCCCGGCGATGTCGTCGGTCCAGATCGGTTCGGCGTTGAACTCGTAGCCCTCGTAGCTCTCGAGGCTGACCCCGTTCTGCAGGGGACCGCGCCACGAGGCCCAGTTTCCCTGGTGGAGACCCGCTTCCTGCGCAACGGCGGAAGCACTGAAAGCCAACATGAGGCTGCAAATTCGTGAGGTGAGTGTCATAGGGGTGTTTGCACTGAGACTTCTTCAGCTTATTCTGAAAATAGAGGGTGTGCTACCCCGTGCAAAAGGAATTTGTGGATTAATCGCGTAAATTAGAAGGGCTAATCAATAACCCCGAACAATGGATCTTTCAGCAAAAAATCGGTCATTTTCCCCAACGAAGGATTAGCGGAGCTTATCCCGCAACCTCACTCCCCCGAAAGCGGAGCAGCCGCCGGGAAAAATTGTCACAAAACTCTCCGCTCTGGTCAAAACACTGTAGGACATGCATCTTCTCACTATCGATGACCAGCCACAGAGCGGTGATCTCGACCCGAGACACCCGGGAGACTTCGCCGCACTGGTGGAGAGGCATCACCGTGACCTCCTCGTCTATGCCGTCGCGCTGACTCGCAACGACGCCACCGCCCGCGACGTCGTGCAAGAGTCCTTCATCGTCGCCTACGAGAAGATGGATCTCTTCGACGTGACCCGCGACTTCGCCACTTGGATGCGCGGCATCGTCCGCAACAAATGGCGGGAGTGGCTGAGGAAAAACAAACGTTACGATCTCAACGAGAACGAGCTCGCCCGCATCGACGCCGACATCGCACTCTGGCAGAACCGCCGCGTGCAGGAGGACAACTCGCTCTTCGACGCCCTCGAGCAGTGTCTCGCGCGCCTCCCGGAAAATCTCCGCACCGTTGTCGAGGCTTTTTACTACGAGGGGCGCAGCGGCGATGAAGTCGCCGAACTCCTCCACGTGGCCCCCGCCGCAGTGCGCAAGAGACTGCAGCGGGCGCGCACCTTGCTGAAACAATGTCTCGAGCTGAAATCTGACCAGACCTTTTCTTCACCGGAATCATGAACGCCACCTCCTCTCCCGACGACCACCTCCCCGCAGGCGAACGCTTCGTCGACGCGGCCCTCTCGGAACATGCACGACTGGGCCGGGACGCCCGGGACGCGGAGCTGATTCACCGCATCCTCCTCGAGACTGTCCACCGTCAGCCTGCCTCCGTCGAGGCGGCCAGAGTCCGCAAAGCCGGGCGGCATCGCTGGCTCACCGGAACCGCCGCCACTCTCACAGCGGCCGCGGCGCTCGTCATTCTCACCGCCGTGGCGCTCTCGATCCCCGGCACCGGCCTGCGGGAGCGCGCCTCCGACGAGTTGCACTTCACCGTCCGCCTTCTCGAAACGCCGGTTCCTACCGACAAAGCCACGGTCAGTGCCGAAGCTCCGCAACTCGCCGCCGCGCGCTACGCTGCACCGATTTCCTTCTCCGCCCCTTCCTCCCCGCCCGCTTCCGTGGCAAGCGGCGCCGATCCCGTCCTCGCCTCCTCGGGCTATGAGTTGATCACCACACTGGGGCCGTCCTTCGAGACCCTGCCCGCCACAGGCAGCCGACAGGAGAACTTCCGCATCACCGCCGATGAATCCCTCGCCTCGTCGGATCGCCGCCTCTATCACGGACGCGTCGTCGTCGAGCACGCCCTCTACCGCATCGAGGCCAGCGAAGTCAGTGTCCCCGTCCCGGGCCGGGCGCAGACCGGCGGGCCCTCCCCTCTCCTCGCCCGCAACGTCACCGTCACGCAGGAATCTCCGCACCGCGTCGCGCACGCGAAGAGCCTTCGCTTTGACCCCCTCTCCGGGGCCATCGTGCTCACTGGCGTCGAGTCCTTCGAGACCGGCGGTGGAAAACTCGCCCGCTTTGCTCCCGGGGATCAACTCGTGCTGAACGGAGAAGGTTTCTCGGTGGAGAGTCCCGCCGCCGGGAGCGATCCCTCGCCTCGGGGAATTACCCCTTGAGGCCCGGATCAGAGTTCCGTGATGCGGATATTGCGGTACCAGGTCTTGTCCTTGTGATCGGTCAGCATGATGTGTCCCTTCCCCGGGGCAAAGCCAGCCTTGTCCTTGAACTTGCTCGTGGCCAGGTTGGCCTTCCACTCGGGTGAAGTCGTGTCCGCCTCGCCGACGAGGACTCCGTTGAGCCAGTGTTGCAGCCTGCCGTCCTTTGCCACGACGCGGCTTTTGTTCCACTCGCCGGGGGCCTTTACCGACGTCTTCACTGACGGAGCCTGGATGTCGTAAAAGGAGGCCGTATGGCGCTTCGGCCCGTTTTTGGAATCGGGGTGTTTCACGTCATCGAGCATCTGGTACTCGACCCCGAGCCATTCCTTCCCGCCGACCTTTGTGACCCAGTACTTGACGCCATTGTTCCCGGCCTCGGCGAGCTTCCACTCCCACTCGAGATCGAAGTTCGAATATTCTTTCTCTGAATAGAGATTGCCGCCCTCGCCATCGAGTTGCAGGACGCCGTCGGCGATACTCCAGCCCGGTCCTGGACTCTTCCCTTCCTGGCCGGTCCAACCGCTAAAGGTTTTTCCGTCGAACAAGGAAACCGGCTCGCCGGCGTGAAGTCCGGCGACGAGGAAAAGCAGGGGGAGCAGTTTTTTCATTGGGCCGCAAAATAGGCCGGACGCGGGCCTCCGGTCAAGCCCGTAATCGGAGCGGCCGCCCCGGCGGAATTCATCCTCCCGGCTTGAACCCGGCGGTAAAAGCGTGTTAGCTTGCAGCCCATGTCCTCTGCCGCCCGCATCCGCCTCGCCGCTCTCGTCCTCTTCCTCGGCATCGCTCTCGGTGCCTTCGGGGCTCATGGTCTCGCGGATCGGCTCGAGGCAACCGGACGAATCGACAACTGGGAAACGGCCGCCTTTTATCACCTCATCCACGGACTCACCCTCTTTGTCCTCGCGCTGCTCCCGGCGAGACCGCTCGGCTACTATTGGTTCCTCGCCGGGATCATCCTCTTCTCCGGTAGCCTGTATGCCCTCGCCCTCACCGACATCACGAAGCTGGGTGCGATCACGCCCCTCGGTGGCATTTCCTTCCTCGTCGGCTGGGCCCGCTGGATCTTCCACCGTTCCACGCCGCACGCTGAATCCTGATCTCTTTTCCTAATACAGCCCCCGAAATTTTCACCCCATCCCTCCATGAAATCCCTGCTCTTATCCCTCACCTGCCTCGTCCTCACCCTCGCGCCCGCAGCCCACGCTCAGGATTTCACCTGCTTCGAACTGCGGACCTACCAAGCCGCCCCCGGCAAGGCCGCCGCGCTCCATGCCCGCTTCCGCGATCACACCGTCGCCCTTTTCAAAAAGCACGGCATGGCCAACGTCCTCTACGGAACTCCCCGCAACGAGGCGGGGGAGAAGACCGACGACACCCTCATCTACCTGCTCGCCTACCCTGACAAAGCCGCACGAGAAGCCTCCTGGAAGACCTTCCTCGAAGATCCCGAGTGGATCTCGGTGAAAGCAGCCTCGGAAAAAGACGGCAAACTCGTCGCCGGCGTGGAGAGCCTCTTCCTCACCAGGACCGACTTCTCCCCCACCCTGCCCATCGCCGCCGGTGAGGCGCCCCGTATCCTCGAGATGCGCCGCTACTCCACCCTGCCCGGCAAGCTGGCCGCCCTCGATTCCCGCTTTCGTGATCATACCGTCGCGCTCTTTGCCAGGCACGGCATGACCAATCTGCCCTACTTTCACCTCGACGAAGGTCAGGACGGCAGCGACGTCACCCTGCTTTACTTTCTCGCCCATGCCTCGACCGAGGCCATGACCGTCAGCTTCGACGCCTTCCGCCAGGATCCTGACTGGGTCACCGCCCGCGACGCTTCGGAAAAGGACGGCAAACTCCTTATCGAAAAGGGCGTTGCCTCCACCATCCTCGACCCGACCGACTATTCTCCTGTCAAATAAGCGTTCTCTCTCCCGCCTCCATGAGCCCTCCCTCCCTCGTCGCCTTTTCCGGCAGCACCCGCAAAGGTTCCTACAACTGCGCCATCCTCGATGTCGCCGTGGCAGCCGCCCGCGCGGCCGGGGCGACGGTAGACCATGTCAATCTCACCGACTTTGTCCTGCCGCTTTTTAGTCAGGACCTCGAGTCTGCGGACGGCATGCCCGGGGCGGCGAGACGTCTCAAGGCGAAGCTCCGCGCTGCCGACGGATTCATCCTCGCAAGCCCCGAATACAACAGCGCCTTCAGCCCGCTCTTGAAGAACTCCCTCGACTGGTGCAGCCGCGCGGAATCCGACGACGAGCCGCCTCTCTCCGCCTACGCCGGCAAAAGCGCCCTCCTTATAAGCGCTTCCCCCGGTGCCCTCGGCGGTCTGCGGGGGCTTACCGGTCTGCGCAGCGTCCTGCAGAACATCCGGGTGACCGTCTACCCCGAGATGCTATCGATGGGGGCAGCCCACGAGGTCATCGATGAACACGATGGACTCACCGACGCCGCGTGGTCAAAGCGGATCAGCACTCTCGCTGGAAAATACGTCGCCTTTGCAGGAAAACTGGCGGGGTAAATCACAAAAAAAAGGCCGGAGCTCACGCCCCGGCCTTTTAAAAATCTGCTTTTCAAAAAGGCGAGAAGATCACTCTTTCTCTTTTCCGTCCCACACGGGATACTCGAGAGGTTTGTCGTCCTCTTTCCACTCACCGAAGTCAGCACCGTCGGCGATCCACTTCGAGACCAGTTCGATGTCAGCTTTGGTCCACTGGGGAGCCTTGCCTTCCGGCGGGTAGTGGTTGTCATCGTCGATGGGCAACTTCACCACCTGAATGATGCGGCTATCTTCGGGCTTGCCGGGGACGATGAACTTGGTTCCCTCTTCGCCTTCCGATGCGATGAGAGACTCGGCGTTGGTGAATACATGGCCACCCTTGGGCTTGATCATGCGCCCGGGACGCTCGGCGTTTTCGTGCTCGGGACGATGGCACTGAACACAGCTCGCTTTCATGAGCGGGTAGACCTGAGTTTTAAAATCAACTTTATCCTGAGCCGAGGCGGAAAGCGCCGGCACAAGAAGACCGAAGAGAGGGGCAAGGAGAATAGTTTTTCGCATAGTTCTGGTTAGGTTTTCACAAACACCTTTAAACTCTAAACGATGCCGGGCGGAGAGCAAAGCACAAATCGATCCGTATTTGAGCCAACGCGGGGGCGTAGACAAGCTCCCAGAACTCCCCCCTGATACGGCGGGCAGGCCTTTTCGCTTTGCTGCGATTCACCGCCGATCTACGGCCGATTCTTGATCTTTCCGACGACCCTGTCTCTTTCCCCGTCGGCGATGGAGGATGCGTCGATCCATGAATTGATTTGGGCCCGATTCTTTCGAAACCGGCCTTTTGGTTTGGTCTTGTGCTCCAGTATCAGAGCGCTTCCGGGGGCGACGAATTGACTGGTGTAACTGCCTGATTTCGAACTCGCCGAAATATTTCTCCGTCCCCCCGTTTTCATAAACACGTTGATTCGAAATTGCGAACTTGACCCCTTGGTTTGAACCAAAAAGGC
Organism: Verrucomicrobiales bacterium; assembly: GCA_041688355.1. Lineage (GTDB taxonomy): Bacteria > Verrucomicrobiota > Verrucomicrobiia > Verrucomicrobiales > DEV007 > Arctic95D-9. Next base: position 23,523 of record JBDNIL010000247.1, read on the forward strand.
ATCCGGGACATTCCCATCGTTCTCCACTTTCACCGTCAACTTCACTTCTTTTCCCTCCGATGTAATACTCTCTTTCTGGCCCGCCCCTGATGAGTTGTAGAGATTTTTCCCTTTGAGCTTTGACGCTTTCTCTCCGATCAGAGAATCGGGCTGGAAGCGGCCTTTTTCGAAGACAAGGATCCGGTGATTGTTGGAGTCAGCTGTATACACCCGGTCTGCGGAATCCAGAGCAAGTCCCCTTGGAGTGTTCAGACCGCGTTGAGAAAGTCCGGCCACGTTACTATTAAAATCGGGCTGCCCGAGAACGAATGAGGCGCCCGTTCCGTTCCCGTCCAAAAGCACGTCAGGAAAACCCAGCAAACGATGATTGGCGGTATCGGCAACCCAGAGCAGGCCATCGGAGGTGATTTTAACCGCCCGGGGAGCATTCATTCCGGTCGCTCCGGCGGCAAAATCTGCCGTCAAAAAACCTGACTGTCCGAGGACCGCGTCAGCATCCGCTCCATTCGATTTCGCTGCGGCGGCATCGAAGCGAAGAACCCGATGATTTCCCGTATCCGCGACAAAAAGGTTTCCCGAGGCATCAACCGTTAGTCCTATCGGAGCACTCATGCCGTCACTCGTCGTAGCAGACGGATTTGAATTGAAATCCTCCTGCCCTAAGACCAGACTTGCGGCTGCTCCAGGTGCGAGATTGGCCGCATCCGAAAACATCAGAACACGGTTATTCGCAGAGGAACCCACAAAGAGGTTCCCTTCTCCGTCGATCGCGACCGCGTAGGGGAACCCGGTGGCAACCTGAGAAAGTTCCGCACTGCCCGCGGTAAATGACGCTTTTCCGAGAACGCCGTCAGCGGCCGCTCCGTTGGGCTTTGCTGAAGCATCGTCAAATCGAAGAACACGATGATTGCGAAAATCGGCAACCCAGAGCCTTCCGGCCGCATCGACCACGAGGCCGCGTGGCGCCGACAGCGTCGAGTCCGACAACCCGCTTGTAACGATAGTGAAGTTTGACTGGCCAAGAACCGCTTCAGCCGCGACCCCGTTTTGCAGGGACAGGAATGAGTCAAAACGGAGAATCCGGTTGTGATTCGTATCGGCAACGAACACTTTTCCGCTCGTCGGATCGATCGCGACATCCCATGGCTCATTCATCCCGGAACTTGAGGCGATGGCGAGATCGCTCTCAAAGTCCGGCTGCCCCAGAGCGATTAAAGCAGGCAATTGATTCAACCAGAGTTCGCCGGCACTGAGAGAGGAAGTGAGCCGACAAGTAAAAGCCGTCAAAATGACCACCATAAAGACTGAGGAGAGTTTTTCCATGAAACGGATTTAACCCCTCAGCAAAAATTCTTACCGGAAAAAGGTCTTTTTCTTCCGATGGAGAACTGACGCGAATATCCCGAGTGTCCTACCGCCCCTCCCTCACTTCTCCCGCGCCCCTCGCGGCTCATCTCCGTGGGCGAGGGCTCCGATGTAGTCGACGAGGCGACCGATTTCTTCGTCGCTGAGACGGGCGGTGATCTCGACCATTTTCTGCCCGTAGAGATCACCGGGATCGGCTCCGCGACGGCCCGCTCGGTAGTTCATGAGCTGGCGCTTCAGGTAGCTTCGGTTCAGCGAAACGAGCGGCGAGCTGTGGAAAACGACTTCGCCCATGCCGTTGTAGCGATGGCATTCCATGCAGGTGTTGGCAAAGTGGAAACGCCCGCCCTCGAGATCGGCTTGGGCGGGCGGGGCCTCGGTCAGGATCATCGGCATGGCAGCGACGAGCGCGGCGGCTTCACTGATCTGCCCGTCGGTTAGGGTCAGGGAAATCGCCCGCATCTGCTGGCCGGGGAGATCCTCGGGATGGAAGCCGCGCTGTCCGCCGCGAAACTTGCGCAGTTGCTCCTCCCCATACCAGGCCGGCAGCCCGGCGATAGAGGGACTGAAAAGCTCTTCTTTTCCCTCCCCGTTCACGCCGTGACAGGCGGTACAGACTTGGGCGTAGATGCCTATGCTGGTGACGGGCTCAGGCGCGACCTCGGCGGGAGCGGTTCCCTCGTCCGCGCAGGAACCCAGCAGGAGCGAAGTAACGACTACGGAAACTAGATAGCGGGAGACCCGGCCCATGACACATCAGGGCTTGGAAAGTCGTGCCGTGGTGACAGGGCGGATAAGATCGCGGTAGGTCTCGTGGTCGAGGAAAAAGACGTCGGGAGATCCCTCGATCTGACCAAAATAGACGTTCGCCGAAGCCGGCGCAAATTTCAGCATCTGCGTCACTTCGATGGGTTCATTGATCGCCGGATCGAGCTCCATCGTCACGATGCTGAATTGCGCACTGGGCGTTTGCAAGGCCTGGTACGCCGGCCCGAGGGAGAGATACCAGCCGCTCGCGGTTAGAGAACCGAGCCTGTCCCTGAGCCGACGCGTAGAGGCAATGTCGAGACTGGGGGTGACATCGACACCGCTGCGGGCGGCGGTCCACTGGTCACGCCGGTAGTCGTAGTCGAGCTTCAGATTTTCCTTCTCCGGCATCTCACGGGTGATCGACTTCAGGTGCATCGGGTTGAATGTCAGCACGCTCAGCGAGCGCCACTTGATGGGATGCGTCGGGATGTGCGTCACAAAGGTGGGGTCGAGCTGGTAGACGTAGGGCTCGCCCTCGAAGTTCGCGTAGAGGCGCTCCTCGTCGCCCTCGCGCCAGCCGAGATTGAGCACGCGCGACATCTCCTGGACCTGGCCGGGGCTACCGTCCTCGAGCGGGGCACCGGGGAAGACGAGATTGAAAATGACGCGGCGGGCCGGGGGATTGAGCCCGTATTCGGCGAGATTTTCCGCCGAGTCCGAGGTGAACTCGCGGATCGCCGCCTCATTGACCGCATTTACGAGCGCCGAGACTTCGGCAAAATTGGCAGGGACGAGTTTGTTGTTCAGTTTCACCGTCCAGGTAGGATTCTCAGCCGAGCGATCCGCTTTCAGATACACGAGCGGGTCAATACGGCTCTGCACCGTGATAGTGTCGAGATACGGCATCGGGATGCGAGCGAGGGTGCGGTCGCGGAGATCGTTGGCGGAATCGGGCAGCTTCGTGAGTAGGTCGGAACGCAGGCGATACACGAGAGGACGATCCGAGACGCGCGCCTCGAGCAGTGCCGCGCGCCCCTCCCCGGCGGCCTCGACCTCTTTCAGGTAAACGGTGAGCGGCTGCTCCACTCCGTAGACCTGAAACTGAAACACTGCCGACTTCTCGGGCAGCGGATTGGGAACGGCTTCGCCCGCGACAGCACCAGGCACGACCTCCTCAATGCGCATCCCGCCGATGTCGGTGAGCAGTTCGTCGAGGGCTTCGCGGTTAGCCCAGGTGCGGAGAGGTTCGATCAGGGCCCAATCCTGTAGGGGCGGGGTGACGCGACGCTGCAGGGCCATCTGGCCTGTCGACTGGCGGATGACGAGTTGCACGACCGCCTCTACGGGGACGCCGAGGACACGCCGATCACGGAGCGACTCGAGCGGGCTCTCGAGCCAGGCGCGGGGGTTGCCGCCGACAACAAAGGTGCCTCCCGCGCTGCCTTCGCGGCGGGCGTAAATGGAATCGGTGCGCGGTGATTCCGAGCCGAGGACGATGACCTCCTCGACTTCACCCTCCCCCTCGCCGCCTTTACCCGAGAGCGTCACGCGTATCGCCGGGGCACCGCTCAGCCCGATCTGCTCATCGCTCATCCCGTTTTCTTCTCCGGTGATCGTATCGACGACACTGAGGTTATTGAGTTTATCGAGGAGCGAGAGGATCACGGTGGCGTCGACGCGATCTTCCTGCGGTTCGGTGAAAAACCAGAAGTCTCCCCTCTTGGCGAGAACGGTCTTCGCAGTCCCCTTTTCGATCACGACACGATCGAGCCCGGCCGGATCGAGACGCAGCAGTACATTGGCCCTCGCCGCCGCCCGCTCGCCGGAGGCAGGCTCGCGGTCCACGAAGTGGGTCACGATCGCGAGGGCGATGACGGTCCCGGCCAGAATAGCTGTCGTGGTGATTCTCATGTCAATACTAGGCACGGCGACGCATCCAGACGAATCCTCCGAGGATCAGGGCCGCCCCGGGCAGGACCATGATGAGGAGGGACTGGAGAAAGGCGACCTTGTCCGGGCTGATGCTGAGGGTAAAAAAAGTCGGGCGACGCGGCGAGATCCCCATCAGTTCTTCGCGGTTCATCACCCAGTTGAGCGAGGCCATCGTGAAGTCGACCGCGACCTTGGCCGAGTTCCCCTCGGGCGAGATGAGGTTGGCATTGCCCACCACGACGAGCCGGGACGAGCCTTGCGAAAGCGCCGCATCCCCCTGCACGCCCTTTTCCACCGAGGCGGCGGTGAAGACGGGATCGGGCTGCCCGCGATCCACCCCGGGAGTAAAAGAAATCTCGTCGGCCTGGTAATCGGTCTCCCCCCAGAATCCCGTCGCGGCGATCATAAGCGGGAGCGGACGGATGTTTTCCGAAAGGAGCAGGTCATCCTCGTAGAGCACCTCGATGGACTGCGTCTGCCCGAGGAGGCGGGTCGAGAGCGCAGGGAGGTCGCGGGTCGGCCCGGGCCCCGGCATGAGGGAGACAGGCACGTCGTAGGTCTTGCGGGCCGCCACCCCGGGGATACTGACGACGCTGAGAACGCGATCGGTCTGCGGGGCGACGCCATGCTCGCGGAGCATCGAGTTCAGCACCGGAGTCTCGGCGGTGGGATCGAGAAAGAGGACCAATCCCCCGCTCCTGCTCTCCCAGTAGGTCCGCACGAGGGCGAGCTCGCGCTCGGTGAGGTCTTCAGAATTGCCGGGAAAAAAGAGAGCATCCGCGTCTTCAGGGATCTCTTCGCGCCCCTCGAGGACGAGCCCCTCGAGACGGGCATTCTGCGCGTTGGCGAGTGGCTGAAGCTGCGCGGCGATGGGGACGAGTTCGTCGGCGCGTCGATCCCCGGTGATGAGGTAGATCTTGCGCTGCTTTTGCTCGGTGACTTCGAGGATCGCGGCGGTGAGCACCTCTTCGCCCTTGAACTCGATGACCCGGCCCGAGTTCGCATCGCGATTGACGAGTTCCTCGGCATTGATCGTCTTGATGCGGCCCGACTCGCCAAAAACGACGATCTGGTCGCCGCTGAACTGGAGCTGATGTTTGTCCTTCAACTCAGCGATACGCGAGCGGCTGCGGCTGAGGTCGAGGTACTCCGCCGCGACCGCGTCACCACCGATGCGGTCATACTCGGCGACGAGTCCCTTGGCCTCGGAATGCAGGTCAGAAGTGCCTAGAAACGCCATCACGAGACCTACCTCGCCCCCGAGGCTCTCGAGGTAGTTCTTCGTCGTGTCCGACACGGTGAAACGCCGGTTCTGAGTGAGGTCCCAGGTGCTGTGCCGCCGACAACTGAGGTAGTTCACCTGGAGGAAGACGATGAAGATCAGCACGGCCTGCACCGCGACGAGCGCCGCCGTGCGATAGCGTTGGAGACGACGGCCTGTCGCGGTCAGCAGGGTGCTCCCCACCTTGCCGGGAGGGCTGGCCTTACGTTTCGGAGACTGTTTTTCCTGCTTCGCCATGCTCGATATTCCCTTGTCTCATCACCGCCTCAAACCCGCCACTTCCTCGACTCGACGATGAGGTGGGTGAAAGCCAGCAGCACGATGCTGAAGCTGAGATAATAAATCACCGGTCGACTGTCGATGAGCCCCTCGCTGAGCGACTGGATGTGCTCGGTCGTGGAAAAGTAGGCCATGCCGGCGGTCCAGGCCGAACCCGGGACCATGCCGAAGTTTTGCAGAAATCCGAGGAAGTAATGCAGCATCACAAAAACGAAGGTGAGCATCGCGGCGATGAGCTGATTCGTCGTCAGGGCGGACGCGAGGGTCCCTATCGCTACATTAAAAAGGCCGACGAGGAACAAGCCCATGGCACTGCCCCAGACGGCGCCGGTGTGGAAGGCCGCCTCCTCGCCGGTGACCGCCTGAAAGAGCGGGAAAAAGAGAAAGACCGGGGCCACGATCACGACGTAGACGACGACGGTCGCGGCATATTTCGCGAGGACGACCTCCGCCGTCCGGACCGGCGCGGTGAGCAGTCCCTCGATCGTGCCCATTTTCCGCTCTTCGGCAAAGAGCCGCATCGTGATGAGTGGGAAGAGGATGAAGTACCCCATCCAGAACCAGCCGGAGGAAAATAGATTATAAATGAGGCTGCGCGAACTCACCTGCAACTGCATCGCCTTCACCATGCTGATGAAGAGCCACCCGTTCAGGAAGGTGAACAGCGCCATCACCACATAGGCCAGCGGCGAGAGGAAGAAAGACCTCAGCTCTTTGCCGAAAAGGATGAAAAAGGCGCGCATGGGAAAGAAGAAGACTCGGGAGGGTCAGACCGCAGGGTCAACAGGGTTGGATTTTGTGCCTTCCTCGTCGCGGGCCACCAGCGCGGACTCGTCGAGATCTTCCGCGGTGATGGACTCCTCGAGATTCAGCGCCGGCGACTCTTCCGAAGCACCGGGCGTGGTGGCGGGCGACTGCTGGAGGATGTCGACGAAGGCATCCTCCAGCGAAGCGGCGCGGCTCGCCAGTTCGCGGATGCTCCACTTTTCCCGCTGCACGAGAGCAAAGAGATCCTCCCGCACATCGACGAGCGGATCGGTCGTGATCGCGAAGGAGACCCAGGCCCCCCGCTCGTGGATCACGCTGACTTCTTTGACCCCGTCGATTCCCTCGATCTTCGCTTTGGCGGGCTCGACGCTGCCTTTCAGCTCGAGGATGACCGAGCCGGGCTTGCGCAGTCGGCGGATGAGATTCTGCGGGGAATCCGACGCGCGGATGTGTCCGCGATCGATGATGATGACCCGCCCGCAGGTCATCTCGACCTCGGAGAGAATATGAGTGGAAATGAGGATCGTGTGTCTCTCGCCGAGTCGCTTGATGAGTTCGCGCGACTGCCGGATCTGATTCGGATCGAGCCCGTTCGTCGGCTCGTCGAGGATGAGCAACTCGGGCTTGTTGACGAGAGCATCGGCGAGCCCGACCCGCTGTTTGTATCCCTTCGAGAGAGTCGAGATCATCTTCTTCTCGACCTCGGCGAGGCTACAGATGTCCATCGCCTCGCCCACCGCGAATCGCGTCGCCCGCCAGCCGAGGCCCTTAATACGGGCCCGGAAGCGCAGATACTCATCGACCCGCATGTCGGGATAGAGCGGGACATTCTCCGGCATGTAGCCGACCCGGCGACGGACCTCGATGGAGTCCTCGTAGATGTCGTATCCCGCGACCGTGGCCGTGCCCTCCGAAGCGGAGAGAAAGCACGTCAGCATCCGCAGGGTCGTGCTTTTCCCCGCTCCATTCGGCCCGAGGAAGCCGACGATCTCGCCTTTGCCGACTTCAAACGAGACGGCATCGACGGCGGTGCGGCCGGCATATCGTTTCGTGAGGTTTCTGGCTTCGATCATCTGCGGGGAAAGGTTATGAATACATGGTCAAGGCGGGCACTTCAACCCTGCAAATGGATTTCACGCATCCACCACAGACCCTGCCCCTCCGCATCTCTCAATCGAGATGCTCGATCTGGAGAGCGGGACGAGCCGCCTTCGCCTCTGGATCGATGCGGTGAACCCAGACACTCTGCACGAGACCGAGGAGGAAGAGAATCACGACCGTGAAAGTGCCCCCGTAGCTGATGAGCGGCAGCGGAATCCCCGTGATCGGCATGATGAGCAGATTCATGCCTACATTCTGATAGATGTGGGCAAAGAGCAGGCCCACCACCCCCACGACGAGCAATCGCCCCATGAGATCGCGACTGTAAAACGCCACATAGATGCATTGCAGAAGCAGCAGCATGAAGCCCCCGAGCATGAGAAGGCTGCCGCGGAAGCCGTGCTCCTCGGCGAGGACAGGGAAGATAAAGTCATTGATCGCCGTATCGGGCGAGATGAATCCCTTGTTGTTCACGGTGTCGGGATTCTTGAAGCCCTTTCCACCCCAGCCTCCGCTGCCAATCGCGAGCAGGTTGTTGTAGGCGCTGTAGGCTTCGGCGAGGATGTTGACCTTTTTGCCCTGAAGCATCTCGATCTGGGTCGTGATCCGCTTTTTCTGGTAGTCCTTCAACCCGAAAAAGAAGGCAAAGGGGAGAAACATCGTCACCGCGAGGACGATGACAACGAGGTAGCGGATCGGGATATTCCCGACCAGGACCATGGCTCCGTAGACCGGGACCCAGACGAGGGCCGAACCGAAGTCGCCCTGCACGAGAACAAAAACGAAGGGTAGAGCCGCAATGAGCCCGGTAACGAAAAGCCGCACGAAGGAACTGCGGAAGACGGGATGCAACTTGTGCAGGGTGCAGAGAGCCAGCGCGAGCGCGATGACTCCGCCGGCGATGGCGAGCTGTGAGGGCTGCAAAAGGACCGGACCGAGATCGAGCCAGGCCCGTGTGCCGTTGATCTCCGTGCCGAAAAAGGTCGTGAAAATGAGCAACCCGGTCGCGGCGAGGTAAAAGGGAACGCCGAGATACCGCACCCATTTGTAATCAATGAGGCTCGCGGCGAAGAAGAAGACCATGCCGAGGAGCATCCAGTAGACCTGGTCCCGCCATTTGTCGGATAGGTCCGACTGTTCGCGCATCCAGCAAGCGCTGTAGATCGCAAAAACACCGAAGATCATCAGGGCGACGATGTTGGCAAAGAGCAGCCAGTTCAGTCCGAGGAATTTTCGAAAGAGAGGAGTCATGGTCTTTTATGCCTATACATCACACGGAGCAACTCACGAGACGCCGGGTGTAATCGTGTTCCGGTCGACTGACGAGGAGGTCGGCCCTGCCCAGTTCAAGCAGCCGCCCCTGATGGAGAACCCCGATATCATCGCCCAGATGATGAGCCACCGCAAGGTCGTCAGTCATTACGAGCAGGGTGAGGCGAAAGTCCTCGCGCAGGCGCCTCACGAGATTGATCAACTCGGCTTGCTGCACCGCATCCAGACCAGCGCTGAGCCCGTGGCAAATCAGCAGCGCCGGATCCGTGAGGAGGGCCCGCGCCAGCGCCACCTGCTGCCGCTCGACCGCATCGAGCTCGACCGGGTAGAGATCACGCACCGCTTCGGGGAGACCGCACGCGATCATGACCGCTTCGACTCTCTCATGCCACCGGTCACGGGATTCGCGCCGGTGCCACAGCCCGAGGACCTCGCGAAAGGCCTCGCCCACGGTCTGATCGGGCGTCAATTGCCCAAGGCGGTCAGGGAAGACTGCCTGCATGCGCCGCCGCACGGGGCGGAAACGGCGATCATTAAGACTCGTGAGGTCAATGCCACCGAAGATGACCCTGCCCGACGAGACGCCCTCGAGCCTGAGAATGGCGAACGTCAGCGCCAGCAATCCGCTCTCATCGGCACCGACAAGACTGAGACTGCTCCCGACCTCCAGTGTGAGACTGAGATCGTCGATCAGAATCTCGCTCTCCACCCCATGATGAAACCACCGCCACCGCCGCCGCAGGCGCGGGCGTTTCAGGGTGAGATGTTCCAATTCAAGGAGATCCATGACGAAGAAGCTTAAGACATCCTAAGAATAATGCGACGCAAAAACGCATCCCCTCACCTCGTCAGCACGAAAAATTACCACCCAAGGGCCGGCGAGAGTTGAATCAAAGTTAAGACAACGAACAAATTACTTGTAGATATATCTATTCTTCATCACTATTTCAACAACGGATTCGCCAGCAAGGACATCCCGGACAAGCTCGCCGGAGACATCAACCCGAGTGAAACGAACTACCGCCTGAACCGCTGCAACGCGAAGATGCAGAAACAGGACACCTTCATCCTGGATTTCTACAATACTGCCGCCGAGATCAAGGATGCTTTCGATCCCTTCTACACCGCCACCTCGCTCACCGAGCCGACCGACGTCAATGTCATCCACGACCTCAAGGACGCTCTCGACGGTGCCGAACTCTACAGCGAGGAAGACATCGAGAAGTTCAACGAACTCTTCTTCAAAGGGGTGGATGCCGAACAGCTTCACCCGATCATCGACGAGACCGTCGCCCGCTTCGACCTGCGTCCAGAAAAGCCCCGACTATCATACCCGGGTCGTGGACAATCCCGGTGAGCAGAACCGCCGCATCGCCCTGGAAAGCCTCATTTCAAAAGCGGTGAACAAGGAGCGGAAAAAAGACCTCGACCTCTACAAAGTCTACGCCGCCGATCCCGATTTTAAAAAGGCCTTCGACGAGAGCATCATCCGCATTCTCTCCCTGAAGGAGAAGCTGAAGACGGCTTGAAGCTCTTCTGCCGCTCAACAGGGTCAAGTGCTCGGGCATACCCTGTTAGATGATGCTGTCGGGAGGGGGGTGAGTCGGCACATCGCCAAGGGGAAATGGCAGACAGGAATGTCTGCCCCACAATGGAGGTCTCAGCAGTCGCAATTTGTCCCGCTTCCCCCTTAAGGCGAAGGCTCCAGCGCTTTGGCGATGGCGACCTGGAGGTCACCACTACGCGGATTCCCGGTAGCGGAACATGCCAATGTTCCTATTTCGCCCCCAAATGAGGATCGATCTCCCCCCACACCTCCTCGAACGCCGCCGCCGCACTCGCCAAATCGCCATGCGTATGCGCCGCCGAAACCTGCGTGCGTATCCGCGCCTTACCCTCGGGCACGACCGGGAAGAAAAAGCCGATCACATAAACGCCGCGCTCGAGAAGTCGCTCGGCCATTTGCGCAGCGAGCCTCGCGTCGCCAAGCATCACAGGCACGATGGGATGCACGCCCGGCAGGAGGACCAATCCGGTCTTTGCCATCTCGGAACGGAAAAAGACGGTGTTGGAGCGCAGCCGGTGTAGCAACTCATCGGACTCTGTCAGCAGGTCGAGGGCTTTGATCGAGGCCGCGACGATGACGGGGGCGAGTGAGTTGGAAAAGAGATAAGGTCGGGAGCGCTGCCGCAGCAGATCGATGATCTCCTTTCGTCCGCTCGTGTAGCCGCCACTGGCACCACCGAGGGATTTGCCGAGGGTGCCGGTGATGATGTCGACCCTCCCGATGACCTCGTGATACTCGTGAGTGCCCCTCCCCGTCTCGCCGATGACACCGACGGCATGGGAATCGTCGACCATGACGAGGGCATCATAACGGTCCGCGAGGTCGCAGATCGTTTTCAGATCGGCAATGGAGCCGTCCATGGAAAAGACCCCGTCGGTCGCGATGAGCCGGAATCTCGCCGACTGCGCTTCCTTGAGCCGTGTCTCAAGCTCGTCCATGTCGCCATTCTGATAACGGTAGCGCTGCGCCTTGCAGAGCCGCACCCCGTCGATGATGGAGGCGTGGTTGAGTGAGTCGGAGATAATGGCGTCCTCGGCCCCGAGGAGCGTTTCAAAAAGTCCGCCGTTTGCATCGAAACACGAGGAATAGAGGATCGTGTCATCGGTCCCGAGGAAGGCGCTGAGCCGCTCCTCGAGCTCCTTGTGAATGGACTGGGTCCCGCAGATGAAACGCACCGACGAGAGACCGAAGCCCCAGCGGTCGAGCGCTTCGTGCGCCGCCGCGACGATGGCGGGATGGTCGGAGAGACCGAGGTAATTGTTGGCGCAGAGGTTGATCAGCTCCGGGCCCCCGCTTACTTCGATGCGGTGGGATTGTGAAGTCGTGATGATGCGCTCGGACTTGTAGAGCCCCGCGTCATGGATCGAGGCGAGAGTCCCGGCGAGATAGGATTGGAATGCGGAGTCCATGCTCAGAATTTTACCATTTCAAAATCACCTTACCCGATCGCCCGCTCTTCATCACTTCAAATCCCTTCTCAAACTCGGTGTAATCAAAATGATGAGTGATGACCGGGCGGAGATCGAGGCCGCCCTGAAGCATCACGGTCATTTTGTACCATGTCTCATACATGCGGCGACCGTAGATCCCCGAGATCGTGAGCATGTTAAAGACGACTTTGTTCCAGTCGATCGCGATATCCTCGGCCGGGATCCCGAGCATCGCGATCTTACCTCCGTGGCACATGTTGCCGATCATCTCGCGGAAGGCATTGGCATTGCCCGACATCTCGAGTCCGACGTCGAAGCCCTCGGTCATGCCGAGCTCGTTCTGCACGTCGGAGATCCTCTCGCTACGGACATCAACGACGCGGGTCGCCCCCATCTTTTTCGCGAGTTTGAGCCGCCAGGGGTTCACATCGGTCACGACGACGTAGCGGGCCCCGGCATACTGGCAGATCGCTGCGGCCATGCAGCCTATCGGTCCGGCCCCGGTGATGAGGACATCTTCGCCGAGGATCTCGAAGGTCAGGGCGGTGTGGACGGCGTTGCCGAAGGGATCAAAAATGGAGGCGATGTCGCGGTTGATGTCGTCGGCGTGGTGCCAGACGTTGGCCATGGGCAGGGAAATGTATTCGGCAAAGGCACCCGGACGATTCACCCCTATGCCCTTGGTGTCTTTGCAGAGATGACGACGCCCCGCCATGCAGTTGCGACAGCGCCCGCAGACGACGTGGCCCTCGCCGCTGACGACCTCGCCGGGGCGGAAGTCGGCGACATTCGAGCCCACCTCGACGATCTCGCCGACGAACTCGTGCCCCACGACGAGCCCCACCGGGACGGTCATGCGGGCCCAGGCGTCCCAGTTATGGATGTGGACATCGGTGCCGCAGATGCCGGTGCGGTCGACCTTGATGAGGACATCGTTGATCCCGATTGTTGGCTCGGGCACATCCTCGAGCCAAAGTCCGGGAGCATCATGCGTTTTGACGAGGGCTTTCATGGAGAATTGACAGTGCCGGCAGTTTGGGCGGGGACCGATCCTTCGTCGAGCGCGCACTTTGTCATAAAGCGGCTCAATCGAATGCTCGCGGATTCACGATCAGTTGCCGTAGCGCATTCACATCGATCTGATCCTTCTCACGAACTGATGAAGACTTGATCGCTATCAACTGAGTCTTTGAAGCATATCGAAACGGTATCCCGCGAAGAGAAGAGCTCTCGGTGGAAAGCTCGAGGTCCGCGTAAGTCATTCCCGATAGACAGCCGAAAATATCAACCTGGAGGCTCTCGGTTTCTTCAATAATCCGGACCGCACCAGGCTCTGGGCCCAGATCTTGCGGGGTCAATTGACCTCCGTACCCCTCGCCAAAGCCGGAAAGAGAACGGATCAGGTTTCCCACATTGTCAGGGGCGAGGTCGATGAGGATGTCGACATCTTCCGTCAGTCGGACATAACCGTTGAGGGTAACGGCCAAGCCACCCACGACGATGAAACGCACCTCATCGCTGAGTAACTTTACCAAAAACTTTTCGAATGAGGGTTCCATCATCTTTTCCCCGCCATGACGTCCCCAGAAGGGCGTCGGCGTTTCGCTGCAGCATCGCGAGCCGCTCAAAAGGACTCTTCACGGAAAGACTACCGCCAAGACGTTTCTTTATCGGTTCTTGTAAAGACTGCTTTTCCTGCATTCATCAAAGATAAGGCGGCCATGCCGCTTCACAATCGGGAAATGCAAAGATACATGCCCACCGAATCGCGCCGGGTTTTCGACTTGAGCCACGGCGGGCGATTCCCGTATTCTTCCTGACATGATCTCCCGTCTCGCCTGTCTCGCCCTCTTTCTCTGCGCCTTCACGGCGACCCACTCCGCCGACTACCGCGCCATCCCCACCGAACCGACCGACGGTGACAGGCTGCTGGACGCGTATTTCGAGCGCGAGACCCGCCGGCTCACGACGCGCAATGCCTCTTTCATCGAAAACACAAAAGACTGGCCGGCCGCGCAGGCGGATCTGCGACGCCAGCTTTTTGAAATGCTCGGCCTGCAACCCCTCCCCGCCCGCTCGGATCTGAAGGCGGAGATCACCGGCAGTGTCGAGCGGGACGGCGTCATCGTCGAGAATCTCACCTTCCAGTCCCGCCCCGGGCTCTACGTGACCGCCAACTTTTACCGTCCCGTGAAGCAGGATGGTCCGCTCCCCACGATCCTCTATGTCTGCGGACATGGCGGGGTCAAGATCGACGGCGTCAGTTACGGAAATAAAACGACCTACCAGCACCACGGAACCTGGTTCGCGAAAAACGGCTACACCTGCCTCACGCTAGACACCCTCCAGCTCGGCGAGATCGAGGGCAAACACCACGGGACCCACAATCTCGGCCGCTGGTGGTGGAACTCGCGCGGCTACACTCCCGCCGGGGTCGAAGCCTGGAATGGAATCCGCGCCCTCGATTACCTCGAGACGCGCCCCGAGGTCGACAAGGAGAAGTTCGGCGTCACGGGGCGCTCCGGAGGTGGCGCCTACACCCTCTGGATCGCCGCCCTCGACGAGCGAATCAAGGTCGCCGCACCCGTGGCCGGGATCACCTCGATGCAGAACCACGTCGTCGACGGCTGCATCGAGGGACATTGCGACTGCATGTTCATGGTCAACACCTACCGCTGGGATTTCCCGCTCGTGACGGCATTGATCGCCCCGCGTCCGCTCCTGATTCTGAACACGGATAAGGACAATATTTTCCCCGTCGACGGGGTCGTCGATGTCTACCAGAAAACCCGGAAGGTCTACGAGGCGATGGGCGCGCTCGACAAGATCGGCCTGGCCATTTATGAGGGCCCTCACAAAGACACCCAGCCACTCCGGGTGCCGGCCTTCCACTGGTTTGAGCGACATTTCAAGGGAATCGAGATAGGCGACGAGATTGAGGACACTCGTGCGCCCAAAATCTTCGAGCCAGCCGAGTTGAAGGTCTTCGGCACCCTGCCGGAAAACGAACGCAACACTTTCATTGATGACTACTTCACGAAGCGCGTTCCCGAGACCCTGCCTTTGCCGGAGACTGCGGCGGACTGGACGGCTGAGAAAGCGCTCATCCTGAACCGGCTCCAGAATCGCAGTTTCCGCGGATGGCCGGCCGCAGGCGAGGATCTGAACCTGACCGAAGAGTTCCGCGAGGAAAAGGACGGCATGGCCTTGAGTCGCTGGACCTTTGACAGCCAGGCCGGAGTGCGGCTCCCCTTCTACCTCGTGCAGCCTGCGGGCAGTGCGACCGGCGCTCTCGATCTCGTCGTCGTCAATGCCCTCGATGAGGAGGGCTGGAGCGGGTTCCTCAAGACCTTCGGGCAGAGATTCGCCGGCGCTTTCCCCGGTGCCACCCTGCCCGAGCAGGATACGAAAGCCTACGAATCCGAGAAAGCGCTGCACGCCTCACAGAAATGGGGCATGGTCTATCTGCCCGTTCGCGGGATCGGCCCGACTGCCTGGACTAGCGACGAAAAGGAGCGCACCCACATCCGCCGCCGCTTCGCCCTCCTCGGACAGACCCTCGACACGATGCGGATCTGGGACATTCGGAGAGGCATCCAAGCCCTGCGCGGCATAGAGGGGGTCGACAAGCCGAAGCTCTGGATTCAGGCCGACGGCGTGATGGCAGGCAACGCGCTCTATGCCTCGATCTTTGAAAAAGACGTCCATCGCCTCGATCTTCACAACCTGCCGTTGAGTCATCAGGAGGGCCCCGAGTTGCTGAACGTATTGCGCTTCACCGACCTCCCCCAGATCGCGGCGATCGCCGGGGAAAAGAGCCAGTTGCGCATCTACACCGACGATGCCGCAAAGTGGAGTTACCTGACGGAGTTTGCGAAGAAAATGGAATGGCCCGAGAAGCAGCTGCAGATCCGGGCGGGGATGGGAGAGTAAAGGGATGCTCTCCCCCGGCAAAAAACTCGCTCTTTTAACCGAAACTCGACCACACGCTGCCCCGATTGAAACGCTTCCACTACCTGATCCCACCTCAGTCAGTCAAACAGGAAGATGCACGCAAAAATATGGGCCCTATCAATCTTCGCGACCGCTACGCCCGCAGCGTAGCATCGAAGAACCAGTAACCAGTAACCAGGAACACCCCCGCCTTGACCATCGCGCACATTGCGGCACGTTCCCCGCGATGACCGTTCGCACCCGCTTCGCCCCCTCGCCCACCGGCTTCCTCCACATTGGCGGAGCCCGCACGGCGCTTTATAACTGGCTCTACGCCCGTCACCACGGGGGCACTTTCGTCCTGCGGGTCGAGGATACCGACGCCGACCGCAGCACGGCCGAGTCCATGCAGATCATCCTCGACGGGCTGAAGTGGCTCGGTCTCGACTGGGACGAAGGTCCGGGAGCAGGAGGGGAATACGGCCCCTATTTTCAGAGCGAGCGCAACGAGGTCTATGATCGCTACCTCGCCAAACTCGAAGCCTCGGGCCACGTCTACGAAGACGGGGGCGCGATCCGCTTCCGCGTTCCGGACAAAATGATCACCGTCTCCGACGTTATCTGCGGCGAGGTTTCGACGAATCTCAAGGAAGCCGGCTCGCGCCGCTATGACGCCGAGGCAAAGCTGGAAGTCGAGGCCAATCCTGACATTGTCATCAGGCGGCCGAACGGCGGCTATATTTTCCACTTCGTCAATGTCGTCGATGACATCGAGATGGCCATCACCCACGTCATTCGCGGGGAAGATCACCTTTCCAACACCCCGAAGCACCTCGCGCTCTTCGAGGCATTCGGCGCGACGCCTCCGGTCTTCGCCCACATCCCGCTGAACCTCAATCCCAGCGGCACGAAGATGAGCAAACGCGATCAGGGGGCGCTCATTCACGAGTATCAGGAAAACGGATTTCTGCCCGCTGCGGTGAACAACTACATGGCCCTGCTCGGCTGGTCGGCGAAGGACGATCAGGAGATATTTTCTCTCGAGGAACTCAAGGCCCGCTTCGACCTCCCCGGGGTGAACTGCTCGAACTCGAAGTTCGACTACGACAAGTGCCGCTGGGTCAATGGCGAGCATCTCAAGCACCTCTCCGCCGCCGATCTCCTCACGAACGCAGGCCCTTTCCTTACCCGCGCCGGTATCGACGCGACCGACGCCCGCGTCCCTGCCGCCCTCGAACTGGCCCGCGACCGCGCCCAGTTGCTCAGCGAGATCCCCGCCGTGATCGCAACGATCTTTGCCGACACCGTCACCTACGACGAGGCATCCGTGGCGAAGGTGCGGGAAAAAGCGGAACTCCCTCAGATCGTCACGGCCCTTGCCGAAGGCATCGGGGCAGTCGTCGACTGGTCCGTCGACGGCATCAAAGCCGCGATCAACGATGCCGCTGCCGGGATCGGGATGAAAATGGGCGCCCTCATGCTCCCCTGCCGCGTCGCGGTGATGGGCAGCACGACCGGCGCCGACCTCGTTCCTGTTCTTGTCTTGTTAGGAAAAGACGAAGCGGTCAGGCGACTGAAAACCTTCGCCGAAATGGGGGTCTAAATCCGCCGCCGGAACCAGACCAGAACAAAGGGCACGACAAAGTGCGTCGTCCGCATCAGCACGTCCCGGTAGGCATCCCAGCCCAGGCTCGTCATACGGGAGAGCGCGGTTACGAGCCCCCAGATCGCCATCCACCAGAGCAGTGCCGGGAGCGGTCGGATCAGAATGGCGACGCCGGTGATGACGTCCACCCAGCCGATCACGGTGAGGATCGACTTTGCCTGCGACTCCGTCACCCGCCAGCCGAGCAGATTCTCCCCGGTCCCGATGATGAGATCGATGAAACGCGGGTAATGCATCAGGGCCTCGGCCCCGTGCGTCACAAAGACAAACGCCAGCGAGACCCGCAGCAGCATCACCACCTGAGCCTCGCCGAAGGGCTCCTTCATCGCGAGTAGGGCGAGCGCGAGCGGGGTGCCGTAGCGCAGGGCATGGGCCGCCGGCGCCCACTCGGCGTGCCCCACTCCACCCATCTTCGCGATGAGGCATGATTCCGTCAGGAGAAAAGCGAAAGCCGGGATCATCAGGCATGTCCCCCACCGCCAGCGGCGGAGAAACAGGCCCGCGAGGGAAAAGCACAGCGTCACGACGACGAGCGCCAGTTCTGTTTGAGAAGCGGCGCGATGGGAGAGCCCCTGATCGAGGAAGAGCCAGGCATTCCACCCCGACCCGCCACTGCGGAGCACGGTGACGAGGGCCCCGGCCAGGGTGATCACCACCGCGATCGAGAAGACGAGGCGGGCGGGGCTGCGCGCGGAGAAATCCGGGAAGAGGCAGGTCGGCGAATCAGCGGGAGGAGAGGCCATGGGTAACAGTCGCGCACGGAGCGATTTTGCAAACCACCTCCTCACGGCGGGGTCGCGAAATCAGCGATAGGCATAAATGACAGACCACTTCTGGGGCGTTTCTACCGTGGTCTGGAGGGAGATCCTGAGATAATACACTCCCGTCTCGCGCGGTCGCACGATGACGCTGGCGACATTGCCGGCATCGTAGGTAACGTTCTCGGCCTCGACGAGTCCGCCTTTGCCATCGTAGACATTCACATTGACACCCGCCTTGCGGTCGGGCACCGCCATCCAGAAATGATACTCGTTGCGCTTGAAGAGCTGCAACTGAATGAGCCGGGCCTTGCCGGGATCGATCACTCCGCTCCAGGACGACTCACGCAGAACGAAAGGATTCTCGCCAGTGAGCGAGGACAGCGCGGCCCGCTGCGCGATGAGCTTGACCTCATCCACTACGGGAGGCTTTACCTCCTCACCACCGGCCGCCGCAGCGCCGCCCTGCTGGGCGTGGAGTGGAGAAAAAACGAGACCGCCGAGGACCAGAAGCGAGAGGAAAGTAAGCGGCTTAACTTTCATAAATAGCCTCGACGAGATTTTTCGTCGAGAGGGAGATCTCGATCACTTTGCCCTCACTGATCGCCCCGGAGGCATCCGTGCGCATGAGGGATTCGAGATGACCGAGGGTTTTCGAGACGTGCCCGAAGACCTTACCTCGTTTGGACCTGACCGGAATGCGATTGAAATCATCCTTGAGCTGCTTCACGAGCTCGGGTTGGTTCAGGAGATCAGAACCCTCGAGCGAGTAATTCCCCTGGAGCACGGAAGCAAGCGCCCTCGTCCCACCTAGCCAGCCACCGAGGCTGACGAGATCGACAAGCTCAGCGTCGCGGAGTTCGGCCATCTTGTTGAGGACCGTCTGGCGAGTCTTGTCGAGTTCGCTCCGGACCACACTCCACTCGCTTTTGCCGGCAGCATTGACGATGGAGTTGGCATGCTCTTCCACCGACCCGGCGACGCCGAGTGAGGAAGCGAGGCGTAGCACCTCGCGACCGATCCGACGAACGGCTTCTTTGTCCTCTGCCTGGACCGCGATGAAACCTTCCGAAACCGTGAGACCGAAGAGCATCGCAGTTCGTGAGCGATTCGTGTCGAGTCGGATCTCGCGGTTCTCGACCTGCCTGGCCCAGTCCTGTTTCCCGAGTTTGTCGAGTGACGCAAAAATCTCAAGCGGGATGGGAATGACGGATCCATCGACGAATTGGAGATTAGGATCTTTCAGATCGATCTTTTCAGGAGTTCCCTGAGAGAAGGAAATCTGGACTGTTCCGACGAGGCAAGCAGAGAATAAAAGGAATCGACTCATGGCCATTTAGTTTGGAAATCTTTACAATTATAGTCGTTAAAGAGGTAGTTGGAAACCGAATTCTTTCTATAGAGCACGGGCAAAGGCTCCGCCATCGACGAGGAGCATCTCCCCGGTGATGTAGCTGCCCGCCTCGCTCGCAAGGAGCAGCGCCGGGCCGGCCATTTCGCGCGGCTGGCCCCAGCGCTTCAGCGCGGTCACGTTGGAGAACTCTTCTTTCTCCGCCTCGCTGAGAAGGCTCATCGGCATATCGGTAAGAAAAGGTCCCGGCCCGATACAGTTCACGGTGATCCCGTGCGGGCCCAGATCGAGGGCGCTCGCTTTGGCCAGTCCCATGAGGGCGGCTTTCGAGGCCGAGTAGGCGTTGCGGGCAGGCTTTGAGCCGACCCCGAGCACGGAGGAGATGTGGATGACACGTCCCCATCGTTGCGCCTTCATCGCCGGGACGAGGGCGCGAGTCAGTCGCATGATGGAGGTGAGATTGATCTCGATGACCCGGTCCCAGGCCTCGTCGGTGATCTCATCGATGGGCTGCGGAGTATTGACCCCGGCGTTGTTGACGAGAATGTCGATCGTGCCGAAGGCATCGAGGGCTGCCGCCGCAAGAGCATCCACCTCGTCGCGTCTCGACATGTCCGTCACAAGATAGCGGACGTCGGCATCGAGCCCTTTGGAAATCTCGCGGACGGCAGTCTGTAGCTCGTCCTCATTCCGACTGCAGATCATCACCTTCGCCCCGCACTCGGCGAAGCCGCGCGCCATCGCTTTTCCGAGCCCCCTGCTGCCGCCGGTAACAAGTGCACTCCGCCCCTTGAGATTAAACAAATCGCATTGCATGATGGACGATGCACCGCGACTCCGTTTGCGCAAGTCCGGCTACTTACCTTGACCCTTCATGAAAGAATCCATCCTCATCGACCCGAGTGACAATCTCGGGGTGGCCCTGCGCTCCCTCGAACCCGGGGAGATCATCACCCTCGAAGACCATCGCGTCGAGATCACGACCACGATCCCGCCGAAACAGAAGTTCACCCTGCGGGAAATGGCGATCGGGGATCGCGCCCGCATGTATGGCGTCACCGTGGGCATCGCGACGCAGACTATCCCCTCGGGCGGCCTCGTCACGACGGCCAATCTGAAGCACGACGCAGACGGCTTTACCCGAACGAGGAAGGGTGATTTCGTCTGGCAGGCTCCCGATGTCGCGGCGTGGAGTTCACGACACTTCGACGGATACCATCGTAAGGATGGCTCCGTGGGGACCGCAAATCACTGGGTCGTGATCCCCATGGTCTTCTGCGAGACACGCAATGTGAACGCGATCCGCGCCGCCTTCGAACGGGCTCTCGGCTACGAGAAGACGACTCACTACCAGCAGCTCGCGACCCGCCTCGTCGAGAGCTACCGCGCCGGCGGCGACGCTGACGCCATCCTCGAGATCACCTGCGATGATCTCACCGAGAGCGCCGCCTCGCGCGTTTTCCCGCAGGTCGATGGGATCCAGTTCCTCACCCACTCGCTCGGCTGCGGGGGCACGCGCGACGACGCCAATGCTCTCTGCGGGCTCCTTGCCGGCTACATCACCCATCCGAATGTCGCGGGCGCGACCGTCCTCAGCCTCGGCTGCGAGAACGCCCAGCTCGAGATCCTCGAAGAGGCCATTCGCGCCCGCTCGCCGCACTTTGAAAAACCGCTTCTGACCTTCAGGCAACAGAGTTACCCCGACGAGAAGACCCTGTTGGAAACGGCGATTAAAGACACCTTCCTTGGACTCATCGAGGCGAACAAGGCGACCCGCCAACCTGCGCCCCTCGACAAGCTCTGCGTGGGAGTGGAATGCGGCGGGAGCGACGGCTTTTCCGGTATCTCGGCGAATCCGACCCTTGGCGCGCTCTCCGATCGGGTCGTGACCCTGGGCGGGCGGGTCATCCTCTCCGAGTTCCCCGAGCTCTGCGGGGTCGAGCAGGAACTCGTGGACCGCTGTGTCTCCGACGAGGTCGCGGCACGCTTCACCGAGCTCACCTCCGCCTACGCCGCTCGCGCACGGGCGGTGGGAAGCGATTTCTCGCAGAATCCCAGCCCCGGGAACATCCGCGACGGGCTCATCACCGACGCGATCAAATCAGCCGGAGCGGCAAAAAAAGGCGGTAGCTCCCCTATCGTCGAGGCTCTCGACTATCCCGAAGTCGCGACCAAGCCGGGCCTGACCCTGCTCTGCACTCCCGGAGGCGACGTCGAGTCGACCACCGCGATGGCCGGCGCTCACGCCAATGTTATCATTTTCACAACCGGACTCGGCACCCCGACCGGCAATCCCATCTGCCCCGTCATCAAAGTGAGCACGAACACCGAACTGGCCGAGCGACTCCCTGATCTCATCGACTTCGACACCGGGTCCATCATCCGCGGCGAGGCCGCGATCGACGAACTCGGCAGCCGCCTCCTCGACCTCGTCATCGAGGTCGCCTCGGGGCGTGTCCGGACCAAAGCCCAGATCCTCGGGCAGGAGGACTTCCAGCCCTGGAAACGCGGCGTTTCTCTGTAATCAGGGTCGTCGTTTCCGTCACATATCCCCGTGATTTGTTTGCCGTCCCGGTCCATAGCGGTTGCGGCGGCGTGGCTTCTCTGTTACACACGTTTCATGAGCAACTACGTTGAAGTGACGCGGCGGGGCATCGGCGGCCGCAGCAAAGACTCTATCGGCGGTGCCTTCGTCGGGCTGATCATGGTGGTCCTCGCGGTCATCCTCCTCTTCTGGAACGAGGGACGGGCAGTGAAGCGGGCCAAAGACCTCAAAGAGGGATCAGGTTCCGTGGTCTCCGTCTCCTCCGATACGGTCGATCCGGCGATGGAGGGCAAGCTCATCCACCTCACCGGCGAGACGAAAACTCCCCGGCTCCTCGAGGACCCCGAGTTCGGCATCGCCGCGACCGCGATCAAGCTCATCCGTGAGGTCGAGATGTACCAGTGGGTCCAAATCGAAAAGTCCGGGGAAAAGACCAGCGTGGGCGGCACGACCGAGACGACGACGACTTACACCTACCAAAAGGAGTGGAAGGACAGCCCCGTCGACTCGAGCAAATTCAAGGTAACTTCCGGCTACGAGAATCCGCGGGAGATGATGTATCGCTCGAACACACTCATGGCCGAAGGGGTAACGATGGGTGTCTTTGACCTCCCGGCCTTTCTCGTTTCCCAGATCGGCGGGGCGATACCGCTTAGCGTCGAGAGTCTCGACAAGGCGGCTTCCGACGTCAGAGCCTCCGCCCGGTTGCACGAGGGGGGCGTCTACCTCGGTGGGAATCCCGGTGCCCCCGCTGTGGGCGATATGCGCGCCTCGTTTCTCAGTGTGCCGACGGGACCGGTCAGCGTGGTCGCGCAGCAGGCGGGCAAGAGTTTTGTCAGTTTCACTACGGCCACAGGTGGCGCGCTGGATCTCCTCGAAAATGGAATCGTGAGCGCGGACGAGATGTTCAGCATGGCTCACGAGCGCAACAAATTCCTGACCCTGGCCATTCGCGTGGGCGGATTTTTCCTCCTCGCGATGGGCTTCGGCATGATTTTCCGCCCCATCGCCGTGCTCGCGAGCA
>JBDNIL010000248.1:0-9275 GCA_041688355.1 Verrucomicrobiales bacterium
CCGGTCTCGCCGGCGAACTCGCGGTCGCGACCCTCGCTGCCGTCTTAGTCAAAGCGGAATTCTCGAAACTGAAAGACGAATCGGCAACAGCACGAAAAGAGCGCGCATCGCAGCTCAAAGAACTCGAGAAAGAGAAGTCCAAACTCAGCAAAGCGCTTGAGGCACTGGAGACGAAATTTTCCCGGAAAGACGAGGAACTTGCCGCCCTCAAGACAGCGCTCGCCGAGAAAGAAAAAGCCATTGTTTCCGCAGGCAGCGAGGCGAGGGATGCCGCAAAACGCATCGCTGAACTGGATGCCTTGAAATCCGACCTCGTGAAAGACGCCGCCGCCGAGATCGCCGCTCTCACTGCCGAGCTGGAAAAAGCCCGACTTGAGAGCAGTGAAATGCGGAGCACTTCCGCGCGGGAAAACTCAAGGTGGCAGGATGAGATCGCAGACCTCACCGCCAAAGTCGCCGCGAGCGGCGCCCAGATCGACCTCACCAACCGACAGCTCGAAGAGGTACAAAGGCTCGTCGGCGGCAGCGAGATCGAACGGGCCTCGCTCCGCAGCGAACTGAGCGACCTCCAGAAACGCGCCGCCTCCGTGGGCGAAGAATCATCCGGCACCCGTGAGCGGCTCGAAGCCCTCGGCGCGGAGCGTGACGACCTGTCGAGCCGTCTCAAGACGCATGTCAACGATCTCCAGGCCGCCAAGGCTGAGGCCAACGATCTGCGCGTCGAGCTGAAGAAGACGAAAGAATCATCCGAGTCGTCGCTCCTCAAAGTGGAGCAGTCCCTCAAAGCGCGCCTTGCCGAACTAGAGACGTCCCTCGCCTCGGAACGAGTCCGTGCCGGAGACACCCTCGCTCAAAAAACAGCACTGGAGACAACCCTCGAAGACCTTCGCAAAAACCACGGAACGCTCAGCGAAGAGATCGTGCAGGTGAAGGCACGCAACGAAGAGAGTTCGCGCAACAGCGGGCGTCTCCATGCCGAATTGAACCGCGAGGCGGCGGAGCGATCCCAGATCTCCGAAGAACTGGAGGCGAGCCGCAACCGCGCCGGTGAGCTCGTCAAAGAGGTCGAAGATCTCCGTCAGTCGCTCGACGGAAAAGACCGCGACCTCGCCGAGCGAGAGCAGCATTATTCCCGCTCTGAGAGTGATACCGTGCAGAAGTTGAAACGCGAACTCGGTGAGGCCATCGTCGCCCGCGATACCGCAGAGGAACGCTCTGCCAAGGCCAACAAGGACAAGCTTTCCCTCAGTGGTGCCTATGAGCGGCTGAAAGAACAGCTCGACCTCGCCGAAGCCGCCAACCGCAGGGCCAAAGAGGCGGAAGAAGAGCAGAATCACAGCAAAGGGCTCCTCGCCCGCCGCCTTGAGAAAGCCGAAGCCAGCAACAGCGAACTCGCCGCCCGGATCAAAGAGGAGGCCCTCGCGCTCATCACCAATCGCGACCTCATCGCCAAGCTCGAGCAGCAACTCCGCGAGAACGAGTCCGAAGCCGTCCGACGCGAGCAGGAGCAGGTCGTCGCTCTGCGCGCCGATCTCGGACAGATGAAACGCCGCTCTTCTGATGAGGAGCGTCAGCGCAGCGATCTCGAGGCCGAACTCGCCCGCACCCGCGAGGCCAAACTCCTCGCTGAAGACCGTATTCTCGAACTGAACGAACGTCTCCTCGAGCGTGAGAGTGAAACCGTTTCCACCCGCAGCCTTCTCACCGAGACCGAGAAAAAACGGGGCGATCTCGCCTCCCGCTTGACCGAAGAGAGCGCCCTCGCCGCCACTCAGGCAAGGGCTCTGGAAACCCTCAGGAAAGACCTCGCCGACACCATTGTCCGGTTCAAAACGTCGGAGTCTACCCTCCTCGCGAAACACGGGGATGAGATCGACGATCTTCTCGCCGAACTTCGCAGCGAACGAGCGCACAAAGAAGGACTGGAGATCGAGCTTTCCAATACCAGAGTCGGCATGTCCAACGCCCTGCGGCAGGCTCGCGACGAGAGTGCCGCGGCCCAGGCCAGACTCATCGCCGAGGGCAATGCCAAACTCTCTGCCGTCGAGGATACCCTCAGCGAGGCGATCCGGGCCCGCGAAGATATCGAGCAGACGCGCAGCGAACTCGAAGACGAACTCAACCAGCGCGACGAGCACATCGAGAGACTCTCCGAGCGGATCGAAGATCTCGAAATCCACTGGCGCGACGAGATCGAAAGCCGCCACGCCGTGCTGCGCGACCTGGAGACCACTCGCGAGGGTTTCTCCCGGACCCTGCAGGCGAACTGGGGCCACCTCGGCACCGCCCGCCAGGCCCACGAAAAAGAAAAATCGGCGCGCGAGACCTTCCAGAACGATCTCGCCGGCACCCGCGAGGAGGTCGCCCGACTCACCTCCACCCTCGAAGAACAGGAGCAGCGCTACCGGGCCGCGATCCGCGAATGGGAGGATCGCTACGACGCCCTCCGCGAGGAAAAGCTGACCCTCGCGAGCGAGGACGCCAATCTCAAAAAGATCCGCGAACAGATCCTCGAGGCGACGGCCAAAAGACGCCAGGTCGAGACCGAACTCAGTGATCTCGGCGCAGGCATGAAGGACTTCCAGTCCCGCCATCGGGAGCTGCAGACGCAGAAAGACTCCCTCCTCGGCGAACGTGAGGAGCTGAAAGCCGGCCTCAATGTCGCCCGGTCCGAACTCGACTCGGTGCAGAGATGCTGCCTCGAATCAAAAGAGCACGAAGGCAAACTCGCCGACACCATCATCGCCGCCGAGCGCCGCATCCAGTCCCTCCGCAAACTCGAGGGCGAGATGGAGCAAGCCGTCGAGCGCAAACGCCAGCAACACATCCTCAGTCGCGGGGATGTCTTCAGCGATCAGATCGAAGTTCTCGCTTCGGACGCTGAATTTTCGCAGGAGGAATTTTACCGCAAGCTCATCGCCAAGCTCGACCTCCTCGATGACCTCACGAAGCGTTACGACAACAAATGGCGTTATCCCAAGGTCGCCGAACAGCTCGGCATCCTGAAACGGAGCTTCGTCGATTTCCTCCAGGACCACTCCGTCAGGCAGTTCGACCTCGAGCCCGGAACCGTTCTCTCCATCGCCGAGCGGAAGCGTATCAAACTCGTGCCCCTGCAAAACGGAGCTCCCAAAAAACCGGCCGCCAATGGACACGCTTCGAGCACGCAAGTCGTCGAAACGCTTCGCCCCGGATACGTCTACCGCAACGGCTCCAAGGACGTCATCATTCGGAAAGCTGAGGTCGTGGTATCGTAAAAAAGACCAAAACTTAATACGGAACTTATGATAATTCGGTATTTTCAAAATTCATCCCTTAGAGTCTAGCATCCCCCCCCCCATCTATCCTCCCTTCCTGAACCACCCATTCATGTCAGAAAACAAAGCGATGTATGTCGGGATCGATCTCGGCACCAGCACCTCGGCCCTCGCCCATGTCCGCGCGGATGGGAATCCCGAGATCGTGCCGAACGCTGACGGTGAGAGACTCACGCCTTCCGTCGTCTTTTTCGACCGCTTCGAGGGAGTCAAGTTGATCGGTTCGGCCGCGAAAGACGGCGGAGATCCGGAGCGCACCGTGCGCCATATCAAAAAGCGGATGGATGATCCCTCCTTTGTCGTCGAGATGGACGGTGAAAAGTGGACCCCGACGGAGATCTCGGCCCTCATTCTCTCCAAGCTCCGAAAAGACTGCGCCAAAATTATCGGGCAGATCGAAGATGTCGTGATCACCGTCCCGGCGAATTTCAACGAGCTGGCCAGAAAAGCTACCGTCACCGCCGGTCGCCTCGCCGGTCTCAAGGTACGCCGCATCGTCAACGAACCGACCGCCGCCGCGCTCTACTATGCCCACACCCAGTCGATCCGGGGCCGAGTCCTCGTCTACGACCTCGGCGGGGGTACCCTCGACATCACCATCCTCGATATAGAGGGGGACTATGTCGACATTCTCCTTAGCGAAGGCGCGCGCCATCTCGGGGGAACCGACTTCGACGAGATCCTCATCGATCTCATCGGTCAAAAATATCTCGAACAGAACGGTCGCGAGCTCATCCTCGACTCCGCCCAGCGCCGCCGTCTCCTCGCGATGACCGAGGACACCAAAAAGCGCCTTTCCAAACTCAATGTCGTTTCGGAAAAAATCGGCAGCGAAGAGCACGGCCTCGCCGAAGTCGAACTCTCCCGTGATGACTTCGAGGAAGCGATCAAACGCCTCCTCACCCGCACCATCATGCTGCTCGAGCAGGCTCTCGACACCCTCGGGCTCACCCCGCGGGACATTGACCACGTCGTCCTCGTCGGCGGCAGCACCCGCATCCCGAAAGTGCAGGAACTCCTCACCCGTCAGTTCGGCAAGCCGCCCGTCTCCTGCGGCAATGTCGATGAGTGTGTCGCCCTCGGCGCGGCCCTTTTCGCCCAGCGGGCGCGTCGTGTCTCCGAGGTCTGCAACCACAGCTACGGCACCCTCGCGATCATCGAAGACGCCCTCACCGGCGCGGCGAGAGTCCAGAACTCGGTCGTGATCCCGAAGAACACGCCCATCCCCTGCTCCATGTCGCAGACCTATGTGACCTCGGAGAACAACGAGGAACTCATCGAAGTCGAGATCACTCAGGGGGAGGATCACGATCCCCGCTACGTCGATATCGTAGGCAAAATCAGTCTGCGCGTCCCGCCCGGTCGCCCTGCCGGATGCGCCGTCACCGTGACCTACAGCTACGACGAGAACCAGCGCGTGCGTGCCCAGGTCTACGACGAGGAGTCCGGTCTCCGCAAGGACGTCGATATCGAATACGAAGGCGAAGGAGTTCTCAAAGAGTCCGAGATCGAAAGAAAATCCGCCTACCTCAGGCAGGTGAAAATCGCCTGAACCGCCGCCCCCTTTTCCCCATGATCAGAAAGTTATTCCGCTGGATCGCCGGCAACGACAACAGACAAGCCGTTCCGGCGCAGGTCGGAGGCATCTTCGAGAGAATGTCGCCCGAGGGCCTCTGCGGGATCAGTCCCACGATGGCCCGCGACGAGATCCGAAGCCACCTCGCCGCGCTCTACAAACGGCACAACAACGCCGCCGGCAGCCTCGATCCCGAATTGCGTCGTGAAGCCGAGACGATGCTCGACGCCATCGTCCACTGCCGGGAGAAGTACGTCGAAGTCAGTCTCTGAGCCATTCACTCCCGAGTGGCAAATCAGAGCCTCTCCGGCGAGAGAATCTGCTGGCGATCTTCGTCCGTCAGTTCTCTCACCCGCACGTATTTGCCCTCGAGCTTGTCAACCCGACCCTTCGGCATTTACAGAATCGACTTGGCAGGAGCCCGCAAGTCCATCAGTATCCTGACCGCTTCAAACAGCCAACCTCTTACCAGCCGATGCCCTCACTACGATCCCGGTTCCCGGCCATGCTCATACAGCCGGTTGACGCCTCGAACCTAGGCATATTCCGAATTTGCTGGGGGGTGGTTATGTGCCTCGAGGCAAACTGGCTGCACAACCAGATGCAGGACCGCCACCACCCGGATGTCTTTCATTTTTACTTCCCGGGCTTTTCCTGGATACGGCACTTTCCCGCAGCGTGGATGATGGAGGTGGAGATGGTCGTGATGCTGATCGCCGCGATCCTGATGGCTTTAGGCGCCTTTTTCCGTCCCGCTGCGGTCCTCTTCACCCTCACCTACACGCACTTCTTTTTCTCAGAGGCCCTCGCCTTCAACAATCATTTCTACCTCATCATCCTCGTCAACTTCCTACTTCTCTTTACGGACGCAGACAACGCTTTCAGTTTGAAGCAGAGAGCGCGAGCCAGAATCGGGGCCGCCCCGCTCCCGGTTCCCGCCTGGCATTATCTCATTCTGAAATGGCAGGTCGTCATCGTCTATTTTTACGGTGCTGTGGCCAAGATTAACCACGACTGGCTCATCGAGATGGAGCCGGTTCGGTTCTGGCTGCATCACAGCCCGCACCCTCCCGATTTCCTTGCCGGGATCATCAAACAAGACTGGTTCACACCGCTAACGGCCTGGGGAGGCCTGTTCATTGACCTCTTCTGCCCCTTCCTGCTCTTGGCAAAGAGGACGCGCCTCCTCGCCATCATCATTCTGGTGAGCTTTCACGGACTCAACAGTCAGATCTTCAAGATCGGCTATTTCCCCCTCATCGGTATCATCCTATTAATTCCATTCCTTCCGCCGGGAATGTTTCGCCGCCGCTCGAAGAAGAAGAGCGATGTCACGGAGTTACGGCAGCCTTTCTCCACGCCAAGACTCCCCGCTCCTATTTTGCGCTACATACTCGTCATTTTTTTCCTCTTTCAGCTCCTCTTTCCGCTGCGCTGGCATCTCTGGCGACCGGCGAACCCCTCGTGGACGCAGGTCGGTCAGGAATTTGCCTGGCGCATGATGCTTATTGAGCGGATCGGAACTTTCGAAATTCGCTTCGCCGACCCGCAGGTGAGAAAGTGGATCGAGCAACGCCCTGACTTTCTGCCCACGCTGGCACCCACGGCTTTTCTCTCGATGGATCAAAATCCTCATTTTATCTGGCAGTACGTCCAGGAGATCAAAAAGACGCTTTCTCAATATGGAAAAGCAGATACCTCGATCCATGTTTTCGCCACCAACTCCCTGAACGGCAGACCCTACTACCCCCTTATCAATCCCCACGTCGACCTCGCCAGCGCTGAATTCCCCCCGGGCACCGTGCCCGACTGGATCCTTCCGCTTCCCGACCTGAAAGTGGACTTTGACCAGCTCCTCCCGTTCAAAGACTACCGCCGCCACGGGAAGGAGGCGATCGAAAAGTGGATTGCGGAAAACCCCGGCCCCGCCAGTTCGATACCTCCGACCGACTTCTCAGCTTCACGGCGGCAGGGTGGTTGAACCTCAAGTCCCCGCAACCCCGCCATACCGACTCCTGATTGTGAATTGCCGGAAACGACGGGATGTGATTAAGATTCGATATGTCTCCCCGTTTCCTTCTCCTCCCCGTCATTCTCCTCGCGACCGTATCCGTCTTCTCGCAAGACGTCATTTACGATGAGGCTGAAGTTCCGCCCTACACTCTTCCCGATCCACTTCGCTTCGAAGACGGCAAACCGGTGACCAGCCCAGCGGACTGGGAAAAGCGCCGGGCGGAGCTGATGGACCTGTTCGCCAACGAGGTCTACGGCAAAACTCCCGTCGGCCGCCCCGCGGAGATGCGCTTCGAACCCCGCAAAAAGATCACCGACTTTCTCGACGGCAAAGCCACTCTTGAAGAGATCCGCATTCATTTCAGCGCTGATGAGAGCGGTCCCTTCCTCGACCTCCTCCTCATCAAACCGAACCAGATTCCCGAGGGCGGCGTCCCCACTTTCCTGACTCTGAACTTTGCCGGCAACCATACTCTCCACCCCTCGCCCGAGATCACCCTCTCCACGAGTTGGATGCGATCCAGCGCCGAATACATCAAGGAAGGTCTCATTCTT
Organism: Verrucomicrobiales bacterium; assembly: GCA_041688355.1. Lineage (GTDB taxonomy): Bacteria > Verrucomicrobiota > Verrucomicrobiia > Verrucomicrobiales > DEV007 > Arctic95D-9. The sequence continues at coordinate 7,462 of JBDNIL010000248.1, forward strand.
GACAATAGAGCCACCGAAAAATCCCGCGGCTCCCGTATCTCCCGCTGGCCGGTCGAAAAACTGATCGACGCCGGCACCGCTCTCGCGAGCTTCTACTACGGCGACATCGACCCCGACTTCGACGACGGGTTCGAAAATGGCATCCACGCCCTTTTTGGAAAACCGAAGCCCGACGAGTGGGGATCCATCGGGGCCTGGGCCTGGGGCGCGAGCCGGGCGATGGACTACCTCGAAACGGACAAAACGATCGATCAAAAACGCGTCGCCATCTTCGGTCACTCACGTCTCGGGAAAACCGCTCTCTGGGCGGGTGCCCGGGACGAACGTTTTTCTCTCGTCATCTCGAACAACTCCGGTTGCGGCGGTGCCGCGCTGAGCCGTCGCTGCTTCGGCGAGCGGGTCGGACGCATCAATACCGCTTTTCCGCACTGGTTCGCGGACACCTTCGTTCGATACAACGAGAATGAGGCAGCCCTTCCCGTTGATCAGCACCAGCTCATCGCTCTCATCGCTCCGCGCATGGCCTACGTCGCCAGCGCTGTTGAAGACGAATGGGCCGATCCGAAAGGGGAGTTCCTCGCGGCGAAGCAAGCCGGGCCGGTGTACGAGCTGCTCGGAAAAAAGGGCCTCGGAGCGGAAGAACAGCCGAAGCTGAATTTACCAGTGGGTGACTCGGTGCGCTATCATATCCGCGACGGAAAGCACGATGTGACCGCCTACGACTGGGAGCAATACATTCGGGCGATTAAGTCGCTCTGAGTGTAACCTCCGGCAGTTCGCACCCGCCAAGGCGGGACTATCGACCGTGAAAAGGGTTCTGCGAATCGTGTACGGACCCGTCGGGCATCAGCATGTGCGCTCCCCTCCCGTGGAAATCACCCCTCTCGATCATCCAAGGCTGATTCCAGCGAAAAGGTGTTCCCGGGCCGGGCTCAAAAGGCGTGGGAACGTAAGTCCCGAAAAACTCGTTTTTCTCCAGGTCGGATTTACTAAACTGCAGAAACAATTTGTCTGAAGGGCAGAGCCATGTGTCACGCGCTGCTCCGTAGGGTTCCAGAGCCGTCACCCAAAACCGATAAAAGCCATCCTCGGACCAGACATCATCTGAGCCATCCTCACCCGCACCCTCATCGTCAAAAGGGAGTTGGGGCCATTCCCCCTTGTCGGTGATGTGGCCCACAAAACAGGTGTGAAGTGTCCGCATATGGGAAAGGCATTTTGCCTTCTCCGCTCGCTTCATAAACCTCGATGAGATCGGGACAAGAAGCCCGCCGAACAAGAGAATGAGGCTGACGACAACGAGAAGCTCAAGAATCGTGAGTCCCTTTTGCCGTGCCTGTCGTCGCATCTTCAATAAGATTAATAGGCCAGAGTCATGCCCGGCAACCGCTACCCACAAAAAAATCTTCCCCGGGGACTAGACCCGAAGGGAAGATCTTCCCCGAGGAGCACAAGCAGATTACCCGCCTATCCCGTTGTATGTGACGTTTTGAGTCACCTTGGATCCAAGAACACGGAAACGGAACGCCACCGTCCCGGCAGGATTGCCAACCTCAATGAAAGTTCCTCTGCCTCTGGCTCTGAATCTAGAAATTGGGATTCCTTGCCCGCCATCTCCCGCACTCGAATATTTGCCCTTAAAGGAGGACTCGATCAACGATGTTCCCCCTGCGTCTGATGCGCTGCCAATACAGTTGACGGTTCCGATCCCCGAATTCACAGTGCCTTCGCAGGTTCCGCGATAGGCTACCCCTTCCACGAACCACGTATGGCTCACCTGCCCTACTCCGCCGAAATACACATTTGACGTCAGC
>JBDNIL010000249.1:0-28695 GCA_041688355.1 Verrucomicrobiales bacterium
AAAAAGTAGCACGGGCTTCCAGCCCATGCCCCGTGGTTGCGCGATCGAATGAGGAACAAGCAACATTCCTGCATGAAGTTCGACGGGGGCACGTTTCGGAGCGATTCGACTTCGACCTTTCTCCAGCGTCAAAGTGATGTGCATCGGCAGGATGCCCATGCTACCGGGAATTAGGGACGCGTGATGATCATTTCGCCGCGACCGGGTTTCTGGTCATCAAATAGGCGATCAGGTCTTTCACCGCCGTCTCGTCCATCGTCTTGAGCAGGCCCTCGGGCATGAGAGAGACGGGCATCGACTCGCGCTTCGCGATCGAGTCGGTAGGGATCACGAGCCTCTCCACCGGCGTCTGCACGGTGATCGTCTTTTCACTCTGCTCGGGCACGACGCCGGAGACGACGCGTCCGTCCTTCAGCGTGAAAACGGTGAGCAGGTAGTCGGCGGGCACGACCTCGTTGGGATTGACGATGTTGCCTAACAAATAGTCCAGATTGTGCCGGTCGCTCCCGGTGAGGTCGGGTCCGATCGCGCCGCCTTCGCCGTAGAGCTTGTGACAGGCGCCGCAGAGGGCGGCAAAAGTGGTCTTGCCCTTCGCGGGATCGGCCTTGGCGATGATCTCGGGCGTGAGCAGCGTTTTCCAGTCCGCGATCTCGGTCTTGATCGCCTCGGGCGTATCGCGCACTTCGCCCCAGACTTCGCCGAGTGCTTTGCTCAGGGTTTCGTCGCCGAGACTCTGGATCTGGCGGGCGTGGAAGGGGGTGATCGCGTCGCGGGGGATTTCTCCATTGGCAATGCGTGTCAGGAGGACTTTCGCGTAAGCGACCCGCGACACGAGCGTGTCCATCGCGGCGGGACGCAGGAAGGTGTCGCGCTTCCACTGATTGAGGATGCGGGTCGGGATCTCGGGGTCGTCGTAGTTCGCCAGCCCGAGGATGGCCTCGCGGGCGAGGATGCGATCGTTCGTCCATTCCTTGAGTTTGGAAAGAAGGTCGGGAGTGGGATTGCGAACGAGATTCGTCAAAGCGGCGCGTCGCGCTCCCGGATCGGCCTCGGCGTTCGCGGCGATGGCTAGCAGCTCGTCGCGGGCGCGACCGTCACCGAAGACGAGGGAGAGTTCGCGGATGAGGGTCTGTGTTTCCTCGTCGCCACCTGCTTTGGCAATGGTGTTCCAGGCCGCCGGCTTCGGGGCTTTGGCCCAGCCCTCGAGCGCTTCGTTGAGACCGCGGAGGATGGGGAGGCGGTTCGTGTCGGTGGCGCGAGTGAGGAGGTTGTTCACCGGCCCGGGTGCCTCTTCCAAGCGCTCGGCGAGGCGGCGCGTAATGAGGCGGGTGACGTTGGGTAGTTTGGAGGAGAGGGCGAGTTCGACCGCTCGATCGGGATCGGCGGCGACGGCTGGCGCGATGCCATACCAGATCAGTAGAGGCTGCTGCCGATCACCGGCGTCTTCGGCGTGAGCTGAGAGAGCTGCCGCGAGGGCAAAGCGACCATCTTCTTCGGCGAGCCGTTGCAGGGCGGAGGCGAGTTCGAGACGCACGAGCGCGGAGGGATCGGACTTAGCCAGTTTCACGAGTTGCGGCACGACCGCATCATCTTCTGCCGCGTCTTCGACGAGCCAGCGCACTCCCATGGCCCGCCTGCCTTCGCTCTCCGAGGCGAGCAGTGTCTTGTAATCAACGACGGCGGCGAGAGCGTCGTAGCGAATCGGGATCACCGGTGCCCGGCCCCGTTGCGTCAGCCACTCCGGTCGCCCCGGTGTTGGTGTGCCTTTGTCAGGCCCATCGTAGACAATGCGATAAATCCGCCCGCTGCTGCGATGAATGCCGTCATTGTCATGGCACTCGCCCGTGTCGCTCCAGTCGTTCATCCAGACCTGACCATCCGGGCCGGTGATGAGGTCGAGTCCGCGAAACCACGGATCCTGCATCTGGAGGAAATCCTTGGCATGTTTGCCGACATACCCGTTCCCCTCGCGTTCGAGGATGTCCATGTTGATGCGTCGGCCGTGCAGATTACAGGTGAAAAGCTTGCCGTGGTATTGCTTTGGCCAGACGCCGCCCTGGTAGATGAGACAGCCCATGTGGGCGTGGCCGCCGCCGAGTTCGCTCGTCTTGTCGCTGATCCCTTTCCGGATGTCGCTCCACTTTTCCGAGCCGCGATCCCAGTGGTAGTGATCGGCAGTGTGGCCGATGTATTCGTAGGCGAGCGGATTCAAATGAGCGCCGAACATGCGCTCGTAGTAGGCCCCGGGAATGGCGTGCCAGAGGTGGCCGATCACGGTGTTGGTGTAGAAGAGTTGGCCGTCCTCGTTCCAGTCCATCCCCCATGGATTCGTGCCGCCGTGGCAGACGACCTCGAAGAGTTTCATGACCGGATGAAAACGCCAGATCGCGCAGTTCAGGGGAATCCTCTCATCCTCCGGGCTGTTCGGCACGCCGACGAGCGAGGTCGAGGTGATGCCGTGACGGCCGTAGAGCCAGCCGTCAGGACCGAACTTCAGGCCGTTGACGATGTTGTGGCCTATCGTCTCGGCGTCGAAGCCGTCGAGCATCACGACAGGATCACCGTCGGGCACGAGATCACCGTCCGCGTCGGGGATGAAGAGCAACTGCGGCGCGCAGGTCACCCAGACGCCGCCCGCCCCGACCGCGACGGAGGTGAGCCGTTTGCCCTGATCCCAGAAGACGGTGCGTTTGTCGGACTTGCCGTCGCCGTCGGTATCCTCGAGGATGGTGACCCGGTCGTTGAGGTTGAGATCCCAGCGTAGTGGTGTCTCCGCAAAAGTGTAGCACTCCGCGACCCAGAGCCGGCCGCGTTCGTCGAAGTCGATCGCGATGGGCTGGCGCACGTCGGGCTCGGAGGCGAAGACTTCAAGACGAAAGCCCTCGGGAAGCACGGCGGTTTTTGCCGCTTCTTCCGCCGCCATGGGCGCGGTGCCCGCTTTTTCCGTGTCGTAGGGCTCGGGGAAGTCGGCGGCGCGAGCCAGCGCCCCGTTTAATGACAGCAAGGCGAGGAGTGAGAGAAGCGGACGGATCATAGTCGCGGGATTATTTCAGTCACTGAGGTCGCGGTCGAGGGGATTTTTCGTGACGCCAGCGACTAAGGTTACATCGAGCAAAAAGAGAGAGTGAGCGAAGAGAGTCAATCAGGTTTGAGCTCCAAGACTCGCATCATTTCGACCGTTACGACACTACCGAAAGCGGGACCGATCCCGACGGGCGCCTCCACCCCGGCGCTCGATACCATGGCGAGGGCTCGCTCTTCGCCATCGACTTTCACCTGGATGCGATCAAGATGGACCCTCTTGATCTCCTCCTTTGCGGCAATCACCGCCTCGAGGTCTCCATTTTTTTGGGATTGCAGCATCCATTCCTCGACCTTCTCGAGGTATTTGGCCCGCAAGTCGCGCAGGGGCTGGCCCGCCGTTTCATACTGCTCGGTAAACGATGCATCCAGCGCAGCGACGGTAGGGTCGGGCTCGGGAACATCAGCGAACAGAAACAAGGCAGACGATACCGCCAGGGCGACAGTAAGTAGCATGGGCATCCTGCCCATGCCTTCGGCGGGACGGAGGTGGATTGAAGTCGGCATAGGTATCGCGTTGAACGTTGGCTCGGGGCTGCTCTGTCGAAGGCACGGGCTGGATGCCCATGCTGCGGGGGATTCTTCACACCCCCAACGCCCGATCCAGCAGATTCTTCGTCATCCGCTGCACCCGGGCATCCGGTCCGTGCGGGCGCGACCAGTGCGACCAGGGTAGCATGTGGCCCGGGGGAGAACTCAGGCCCTGGCACCAGAAGATCGTTGAGGCGTTGAATACAAAATTGCCCTTCGGCCCCGGGTAGATCGTCGCGGTCCACTGCTGGGGATTGACGCCGCCCTGCAGGGCCGTACCCGCCCCGACGACTTCGAGACCGGGGATGTCTGCCGGAGGATCACCGTGGTACTCCCATCCGATGAGACCGGGGATGGAATCGCCCTTTTTCATCTCCGTGCCTTCGAAGATCCAGTGATCGGGCTTTTCACAGACCCAGTCGCCGCCGCCGTTGACGGGATCGACGTTGCGCGAGCCCATCAGGTAGCCTTCGTCAGGACCGCGATGGGGGAAGGGACCCTCGTCGCGTTCGCGGGCGGTTGCATACTTGTAATCCCCGCCGTAGGGGCCGCCGCGGAAGATGATGCGCTTGGGATTTTTCCCGTCCTCGCTCGGCGACATCGGCGTGACCCAGCAGACGGAATTGCCCGAGAAAAACATCAGGTTCGTGCCCGCGTCGCGCATTTTCACGACGTTCTCATACTCGCGGATGTCCCAGTACTCGTCGTGCCCGTTGCTGAGAAAGCCCTTGAAGCGATCGGGCCGTGCATAGGCCGGATCGACCATGTCGGCGTTCGAGCAATAGGTCACGTCATAGCCCTGCTCCTCGAGCCAATAGGCCATGGGAAACTCAAAACAGAGCCACTCGCCCGAGCCGAGGGACATGGGGTTCTCGTAGATCTGCGAGTAGAGGCCGTAGGGACGGTCGAAGCTCACGTCCGCCCACGGGCCCTGGTTGCCTTTGGGGTGCGTGTAGATCGAGAAATTCGTGGGCCACATGTTGTAGGCCTGCCAGGTGTTGTCCGAGCATTGCAGGCAGAAATCGGCGGGCCGGTCGTCTTTCACGATAAAGACGACATAGTTCTGCCAGTAGCCTTTTCCGGTCGAGTCGGGTGTGGAGAGGCGACCGAGGTAGACGCCGCTGGGCCAGTCTTCGGGAATCGTGAGCGTCACCGACGGCTCCCAGAGGCACTCGTGGAGGTGGCGGTCGCCGCGGGTGGACTCGGGCACGGTCTGCGGTTTGCAGGGGAGGGGATCGAAGGTTTGCATCAGTCGTGCCCCCTTGCCGCCGTAGTATCCGGTGCGGAAGATCTCGAGGGTGAACTGCCCGGCGAGTTTCGAACTCACAAAAATGTCGAGCGTCTCGCCCGCCGCGACGGATTGCTTCGAGCAGTATCCTTCGATGTCCGAGGCGCGCATCGCGCCCTTCTGATCGAGCCGCACCCGGGTGAGCTGCCAGTCATCCGCGCCGGGCTTCGCATTTTCCTCGCGGATGAGATTCGGTTTCGCTTCGGCGGAGTGGGCGCTTGTGGTTGCCGAAAACGCCAGTGCCGGAGCCGCTGCGGAGGTGAGAAAGGAACGTCGGGTCGGTTTCATGTTGACCCTTGTAGCGGAAAGCGGTGCGTGAGGCAATGACGCGAAAGCGGTGAGCGGTGAGCAGTGAGCGGTGGGCGGCACCGCCAAGTCACCACGCCGTCCATCCGCCATCGACGAGCAGATTCTGACCGGTCACGTAGCTGCTCGCTTCGCTCGCGAGGAACACGACGGCGCCTTTCATCTCATCGGGTCGGCCCATTCTGCCCATGGGCGATTTGGTGATAAGGCGCTCGACCATGCCGGGGTTTGCAGCGGGACCGGGGAAAGGGCCGGGAGACAGGCAATTGACCCGCACGCCGTCTTTGGCCCAGTAGACCGCGAGGTGGCGGGTCATGTGGACGATGCCGCCTTTGAGCGTGTGATAGGCGACGGGACTGGCGGAGACGACTCCCTCGTAGGCATCGGGGTAGGATCCGACCACGCCATACATCGAACCGATCAGAACGATGCTCGCGCCGCCGCCGCGGGCGACGGCATGGTCTCGCACCTTCCGCGCGAGGAGAAAATAGCCGGTCGCGTTCTCGAGGGCGCGGTTGAACTCAGCGGCGGTGACGGTGTTGAGGTCGGAGGCGTTGGCCTCGTGCCCGTTGTTGATGAGAATGTCGATACGACCGGTGCAGGCGAGGGCCCCGGCGAAGCCCTGCTCGATCGAGGCTTCGTCGAGGTGATCCATGACGACGCCGTGGTGAGTGTTGTTTTCTGTGACTGGCAGGGCAGCGGCGGCGGCCGTAGCGCGGGAAAGGTCGCGACTCGTCGTGATGACGTTTGCCCCGGCCTCGGCGAGAGCGCGGGACATGGCGCTGCCGAGCCAGCCTCCGGCCCCGCTGATGAGGGCGGTCTTGCCGGTGAGGTCAAAGAGTGCGGGGATGGTCGCTTCGGGGTTCATAGATCTAGGCGTTGACGGTCTGCCAGGTTCCCTCTTTCACGCTGAGGTGGGAGGCGAGATTGACGTTGAGGGTGCGAATCGCTTCTTCGAGGGTGCAGAGGACGCTGCCTTTGCTCTCGATCGCGTCGAGAAAGGCCCCGTTCTGCCGGCGATACATGACATCGACCTCGGGCATCTCGACGGGTTCGTGATGCCACGCGCCGCTCGCCTCGGTCATCCAGGACCAGCGTTTCTTCGCATACTCGGCCTGGAGCGTGCCGCCCTCGCAGACGACGGTGATGAGCACTTCGTTAGGGTGCTGGTAGAGATTCAGGGCGTAGCTGCCCATCACCCCGCCGTCGGCGCCCTGTCGCACGAGCGAGTGGACGGTGTCCTCGACGGTGACGCCTTCGAGGATCTGGTGGTCGGCATCGGTCATGACCCGGCGGATCGGTCCGGCGAGCCAGTCCCCGACGTTGTAAAAGTGGGTGATCATGTCATTGATCGCGCCGCCGCCGAGTTCGGGTTTGGCAAAATAGACCTCCCGGTAGGCGGGGCGCAGCGTCGCAAAGGCCTGGCCCGAGGCGGTGCGGATCTGGAGGACGCGACCGAAGCGACCCGAGTCGAGCACCTCTTTCATCGCCTCGACGGCGGGGTGGGCGCGGTGCACGTAGCCGACCGCGACGGTGAGCGATTTTTCGTCGATGAGGCGAACGAGCGCTTCGATACCATCGGTCGTGAGACTGAGCGGTTTTTCGATAAGCAAATGCATCCCCAGTTCCGCGAGACGGATTGCGATGGGAATATGGGTCGGTGCCGGGGTCGCGATCACTGCCGCGTCGAAGGGGCCTCCCGCGATGGCGCTGTCGAGATCGGCAAAAGCATGCTCCGGGGGAATTCCGTAGCGCTCGGCGATGTCGGCGCGGCGCGGGGCGTGGGTTTCGCAAAAGCCGATCGCGTCGCAGCGCCCGAGTTGCTGGAAACAGCGGAGATGTCGCTCCCCGATGGAGCCGGTGCCGATGATGAGGAGTTTCATGGAGAGGAAAAGAGATCGGACCCGGGAGGGTCACCACGTCGATCCAACCCTATTGAGTCGGGTTTGGCAATGGAGGAAAGAAAAAAGGTTGGCGGCGCGATGGCGGGTGGCGGAGTTTTCACTTCACGATGTAGAACGGGTCTCCAGGCCCGTTCATCATTTACGCCGGGCCGACGATGGAACAGGCCTGGAGACCCGTTCTACGGAAATGCTGCCTCCTTCCTCTAGCGTGAACCCGCGAGATTCTGCGCTTGCCTGGGGCGGACTTTTTCGTGTAACAGACACGCGCATGAGTGAATCCAGCGTCACCGCCCTCTCGGGAGTTCTTCCCGTTTTCCAGACCCCCTACCTCGCCGACGAGTCGATCGACTTCGAAACGCTCGCCCACGAGATCGACTGGCTTTTCCGTCAGGGGGCTGACGGGATCGTGATGGCGATGGTCTCGGAGGTGTTGCGCCTCTCGGATCGCGAGCGCGAGCAACTCGCGGCGCAGGCCTGCGGGTTTGCTGCGGGGAAGGGGCCGGCGATCATTAGCGTCGGGGCCGAGAGCAGTCACACCACCGAGGGGTACGCACGGCACGCCGAGGAGTGGGGTGCCGCTGCGGTGATGGCGATCCCGCCGGTCTCGATCAGTGTGGAGGAGAAAGAACTGCTTACTTATTACCGCCGGCTCCTCGAAGTGATCGACATCCCCGTGATCGTGCAGGATGCCTCGGGCTACGTCGGCAAACCGATGGCTATTGCCTTTCAGGCCCGGCTTCTCGACGAGTTCGGGCCGGAGCGGGTCCTTTTCAAACCCGAGGCCGCACCGATCGGTCCGCGTCTCTCGGCTCTGCGCGACGCGACCGGGGGGAAGGCGAGGGTCTTTGAGGGCACGGGCGGGATTGCCCTGATCGATTCCTACCATCGCGGGATCTGCGGAACGATGCCGGGGGCGGATCTCATCACCGCGATCGTCCCGCTCTGGGAAGCGCTCGAGGCGGGCGATCTCGACACTGCCGCCCGCATCCACGAGCCGCTCAGCGCCCTGATCTCGCTGCAGACGAGCCTTGACGGATTCCTCGCGGTGGAAAAACATCTCCTCATCCGGCAGGGGATTTTCAGAAACGAAATCGTGCGCGGTCCTCGCGGGTTCGTCCTCGACGACGAGACCCGCCATGAGGTCGACCGCCTTTTTGACCGACTCACCGAAGCCACTACCGACACATGACGATCGACGTACATAGCCACGCCTGGCCCTTTCCCGAAGCTTTCAGCGAGGATTTTATCCGCCAGGCCTCGGGCGCGCGGGCGAATGCCACCATCGACATCTCGGTGCGATATGAGGACTACGCGGCGACGGTGCCCCCGGGGACGCGCTCTATCGTCTTCGGCGGCAAGGCGAAGCTCGCGGGGATGTGGGTCGATGACGCCTATGTCGCGGAATACGTGGGCAGGCACCCGGAGACGCTCATTGGATTCCTCTCGGTCGATCCAACGCAGGCGGGCTGGGAGGACGAACTGCGCCACGGACACGAGGTCCTCGGGCTGCGCGGAGTGAAGCTGCTCCCGATGTATGCGGGGTTCAAAGTGGACGACCCCTCGCTCGAGCCGCTCTGGCAATACTGCGACGAAAAGGGGCTGCCCGTCCTGATGCACACGGGGACGACCTTCATCCGGCAGGCGCCGCTGGAATGTACTTTCCCCCGCTTGATTGAGCCGGTCGCACTGAAGTATCCCGGAGTGAAATTTATCCTCGCCCATCTCGGGCATCCCTGGGAAGGCGAGTGTGTCGTGACGATACGCAAGCACCCGAATGTCTTCGCCGACATCAGCGCCCTGCACTACCGGCCCTATCAGTTCTATCAAAGTCTCATGCTGGTGCAGGAGTATGGCGTCTGGGAGAAAGTGCTCTTCGGGTCTGACTTTCCTTTTACGACGGTGAATGCGACGATCGATGGCTTGAGGAAGTTGAATGACATGCTCGAGGGGACTGCTCTGCCAAGGCTCGACGTGGAGCAGATTGAGAAACTCATCCACCGCGATAGTCTGCGTTTGCTGGGGCTGGAGTGAGAACAAGGAGGGGGGACACTCCTGTCCCCCGGCATCTGACGAATAGAAAAGGTCAGGGCATCGCTTGCCTTGCCCTCTGGTCACTGCTCTAGGTTCACTCAAGCGTATTCCATGTCTCGTCTGCGAACCACTCTTCTTCCTCTCGCCTTGGTCGTGCCCGTCGCCGTCGCGGTGGGATCGGCGAGTGCGTTCTTTCTCTGGAGTCTCGATCTCGCGACGGCCTCGCGCTTTGCGCATCCGGCCTTGCTCTATTTTCTCCCGCTCGCCGGTCTCGGGATCGGGCTGCTTTACCACACCCGGGGTCGATCGGCCGAAGGCGGAAATAACCTCCTCTTTGACCAGATCCACGATGCGGGCGATGGCGTGCCGCGGCGAATGGCGCCGCTCATTCTCTTCGCCACGGTCGCGACGCACTGGTTCGGAGGCTCGGCGGGACGCGAGGGCACGGCGGTGCAGATCGGCGGCAGTCTCGCGAGCGGCTTCGGGAAATGGCTGCGGCTCGGGACGGAGTCACGACGCCTCCTGCTAATGGCGGGAATCGCGGCGGGCTTTGGAGCGATCTTCGGGACGCCTTTTGCCGGCGCGATCTTTACCCTCGAGGTGCTGCTCGTCGGTCGTCTCTCGACGGGCGCGGCGCTGCCCTGTCTCGTCGCCTCTTTTCTCGCGGACTGGACCTGCCATGCCTGGGGGGCACAGCACACGCTCTATGCGATCACGAGTGTGGTCGGGGGCATGGGAGAATGGCTCGATCTCGCTCTGCTCGCCAAAGTCGCCGTCGTCGGCATCGCCGCCGGGTTGGCGGCGGCGCTCTTTGCGGAAACGACGCACGGGCTGCACGTGGTCTTCGCCAAGACGATTCCCTACGCGCCGCTGCGGCCTTTTGTCGGGGGACTCCTTCTCATCGGGCTCACTTTTGCAGTGGGCACGAGGGAGTATCTCGGTCTCGGGGTCTGGTCGCCGAATCCGGAGGACATGACGATCTCGACATTCTTCACCCCCGGTGGCGGAGAAACCCTGGCCTGGCTCTGGAAGATACTCTTCACTGCCCTGACGCTGAGTTGCGGGTTCAAAGGGGGCGAGGTGACCCCGCTCTTTTTCATCGGGGCGGCGCTCGGCTACAGTTTGTCGGGCCTGACGGGCGGGCCGGTCGATTTGCTCGCGGCGGTGGGATTCGTCGCTATCTTTGCCGGGGCGACGAATACGCCGATCGCCTCCACGATCATGGGGATGGAGCTTTTCGGCATGTCCTACGGACCCTGCCTGGCGCTGGGTTGCGGCCTCGCCTTTCTGTGCAGTGGCCCCACGGGGATTTACCTCTCGCAGCGGGTCGGTCGGCTCAAGCGACATCGCGGGGCTTTTCCCCCCGGAACCTCCCTGCGGGAAGTCAGGGAGGGCTGGTGGGGGCGTCCGAGCAGGTCTCGAGGCAAGTCACGACCGGCACCCGGAAAGTCACCGGACGACCGATGCGATCGAGATCCTCTGTGAGGGAATCTGGACGGCATCTTCGAACAGAACAATGGGGGCGGAAAACGTGCCACTCCCGTTCTCGCTTGTCTGAGTGGGTTCAGCCGTTTTGGAAGCGGCGTCGTGACAATGACAGAGGGCCTGATTGGAACCATCCGTCATCACGCATCGCTCTTCGGTCTGCGTCGAGGAATCGACATGCGTGACACCAAAACAATTTAGCAATGGGCACAGACATCCAGGCAGGATCAGATAGAGGCCCGAGTAGATTGCAGAAATGGCACCAAACATTCTCCCCTTTTTCCCCTGATCCGGCTGCCCGAAAGAAGAGCAAACTCCATTTCACGGCGATGGCGTGAGGATCTTGCGCTCCTGACACGTTGAAAGCTCCCGTGCAATCGTTTGGGGTGGCCCGGCCATCTTCCCGTTGCCCATTGCGGTCGGTGCGCGTAGTCTCCGCCCCATGAAAGTTACCCCCCGTAACATTGTTTCGACGCTGCTCCTCGTTCTCGGTCTCGTCTCTTGCTCCGGCATCGGTCGGGCGCAGGACGCGGCTGCGCTTAAAAAGTATGCCCTTCCCGAAAACGAGGAAGGCCTTCCCGGTGCGGGCGCTCTGCGTCGCTACGAGGGCTACGTGACTCGCTGGCCCGAGTTCCGTGCGAAGTGGGCGACTCAAGTCGAAGCCGATCAGAAAGCGGTCGTTTTTCTTGGTGATTCGATCACGCAGGGATGGGGGACGAGTCTGCCGAAACGCTTCCCGGAGATGAAGTCGGCCAATCGGGGGATCGGCGGTGACACGACCCGGGGCATGCTAATCCGCCTGCAGGAGGATGTCCTCGCGCTGAATCCCTCGGCCATCGTCCTGCTGATGGGCACGAACGACATCGAGGTCGGGATCGAACCACAGATCGCGGCGGACAATTGTAAACTTATCCTCGCCGCAATCAAAGCGCACGATCCAAAGGTGCCGGTGGTGCTCTCGCTGGTCTTTCCCAGTGCGGCGGAAAAGAGCCGACCGATGGAGAAGATCAAAGCGCTCAATGAGCTCTATGCCGCTGCCGTAAAAGGCGATCCGCAGGTCACGGTCGTTGATAGTTGGACGCTCTTCGCCGCCGCGAGCGGAGATGCAGACCCGCAGTGGTTCAAGGATATGCTCCATCTCAATCCCGCCGGTTATGATCGCTGGGCGGCGGCATTGCGGCCGGTCCTGGCGACGCTGGGATTCATCGAGACAGCGCCCGACGACTTCACGCCCGAGGAGGGATTCACCAGTCTTTTCAATGGCAAAGACCTCACCGGCTGGGGCTATCGTCCGACCCCGCCTCGCAAGCCCGCAAAAAATCCGAATCCCAATGCTCCCGTATTTGTCGAGATCGCCGAGGCAGTGAACTTTGACGGCAAATCGGTGAGCGATGACGGACGCTACGCCGCGATCAACGGTCGGCTCGTCGTGACGACTCCGGCCGAGGGGCGCCGCATCCAGCAGCTCTGGACGACGGAGGACTTCGGCAGCGATTTTATCCTGAAGCTCGAGTTCCGTGCCACGCCGAATGCGGACAGCGGGGTCTTCATCCGACAGCCACAGCTCCAGTGTCGTGATTTTCCACTCGCCGGTCCTTACAAAGACCTCAAAAATTACAAGGCCCAGGATTGGAACGAACTCGTCGTCACCGTCACTGGCGGCACGGCGCACGCGACCTGCAACGGCGAGCTGCTCGAAGCCGCGATGGCCGTGCCCGCGACCGGCCCGATTGGACTCGAGGGTGACCGCGGGCAGATGGAGTACCGCCGCATCTGCCTGAAGAAAGTGAACTGATCCCCCGATTTTTCGTTTATGAAACCCATCATCACCGTCGGCGAGACGACGACGCCCGACGGATCGAAGTTCACTCTGCATCAGCACGACGGGGATTTTTTCCTACGGCTCAATGGCACGCAGTTGATGAGCTCGACCTGGACCCTCTCCGAGCGTCTCCTCGCCGACTACGCCTGTCCGGAGCGCGGGCCCATAAAGGTGAAGCGCGTCCTCATCGGCGGACTCGGACTCGGCTTCAGCCTCCAGCGCGTCCTCGAACTCGTCGGTGACGACGCCGAAGTCGTTGTGGCCGAGTTGCTCCCCGAAGTGATCCGCTGGAATCGCGAGATCCTCGCCGACCTCAACGGGCACCTCATGGACGACCCGCGCGTGACCATCTACGAAGGGGACGTCTACGACTGTATCCAAGGTGCGGCCGACGGCTCGGAGGAAAAGTGGGCCGCCATCCTCCTCGACACCGACAATGGCCCCACCTCTCTCGTGCAGCCGCAGAACCATCGCATCTATGGTCGCAGCGGATTTTCGATGATTTGGAACGCCCTCCATCCCGGTGGCACGGTCGCCTTCTGGGCCGCAGCGGTCGAGCCCGGCTTCGAGAGAAAGCTCCGTCGCGAGGGGTTTGCCGCCGGGAACCACTCGATCAAGGCCCACGAGCGCGCCAAGAAGCCCATCCACTGGATCTATGTCGGGACCCGGCCCGTCCACACCGGCGAGGGCAAGGCGGCTGGCGCTGGGGCGGCAACAAAAGCAGCGCCGGTAAAATCAGCCGGCCCCGCACCTGCCGCCGTGAAAGCCGCGCGCAAACCGAAAAGACGGTGGTACTGACAATTCTCCATGAAACTTCATCAAAACCAACTCTGGCGCCAGGGAGCAGATCTCTACCGCATCGTCCATCTGGAGCGACTCACCGTCGATTACAAGAAGCTCGATCCGGCCGACCCCGAGACGGGGACGCACCATCAGCTCTCGAAGAAGGAATTCTGCCGGCTCATCAAGGGTGCGGTCGAGGTGAAGTAGCGCGCCACTACTCGAGGCCGCCACTCGATCCCGCTACTCGATCCCGAGCCGGGATTTCGCCTCCTTGAAATAGACCGGGTCGATCTCGTAGCCGATGAATCTCGCGATGCCCGCTTCGCCGGCGGCGGCGGCGGCATGGCCGATCCCGAGGAAGGGCTCGAGCATCGTCATGGCGCCGGACTCACCTCCGTGCAGAGCTATGCACTTCCTCGCGAGCTCGACGGGAAAGGTCGCGGGATGGGGTCGGTCTTTGGCTCGCGACAGGATCGTCTCGTAGGGGATGAACCAATTGTTGCCGCGGCAGCGTTTGTCCCTGCCCTCGGTGTGGCCCCAGCGACTGATGTTGCTTTTGTGAACGTAGGGGACTCCGACAGCGATTCGATCCACGGGAACCTCGCCCGATTTGGTGAAGTGGAAGACATACTCGTGGCAGTCGTTGATGTACCGTTTTGAGTTGATCGGCTTGAAATGACCGACCGAAACAGGCTCCCCCTCGCGTGGTTCCACGGTGATGGATTTGATCCAGTGGATCGTATTCTGAAGCACAAAAAGGTCGCGCAGCATCAGGGCGAGTTCGTGCGGCATCCATGGATTGGCGGGCGCTGCGCCTACGTTGAGGAAAAAGGAGCCGTTAGTCTTGAGCACCCGTTTCACTTCGCCGGTCCATTCGAGAGACCAGTCGAGGTAGGCCCGGGAGGTGAGATTGTCTTTGTAGGATTTGTAGCCTATCCCGAGATTGTAGGGCGGTGAGGTCACCACGATATCGACGGACTCATCGGCGAGCGTTTTCATGCCGGCGACGCAATCGCCGAGATGCAGGTCAAAGCGGGTCCGGCGAGTCGCGGGGGGTGTCGAGGGTGCGACAGGGGTGAGGGGAGCGGGTGCAGCGCCCTGCGGATCCCCCAGTCCGGGAAGAAAATCTGAGTCTGACATGAGAAGTGGATTAGAGATGGCGGCGCGAGACGCTCGCATCCGGACAGGAAAGAGACAATGGGAAATCCCGGGCCGCAGCCCGCAGCATCTCTGCTCCCCGGGCCATGTTCTCGGCGAGAGTGAGGGCGGGATCGCCTGTCTCGACGATGGGGCCGAAGGTGGCTTCGAGCGAGCGGTCCGCGAGGCTGCCGCAAAAGGCGGCGGTCGGCTTCCCCGCAGCGCGGGCGAGTTCGACGACACCGCAGGGGCCTTTCCCCTCGAGAGACTGGTGATCGAGACGGCCTTCGCCGGTGATGATGAGGTCGGCCCATTTTACCGCATCAGCGAGGCCGAGTCGATCCGCTACGAGAGCAAAGCCGGGCACCAGTGTCGCCCCGAGGAAGACGATCGCGCCGAAGCCGAGACCGCCGGCGGCTCCGGCCCCGGGGGTTCCGGCAGCGTGCGCTCCCTCTGCCCCGGTCGCCGCGACGAGTCGGGCGAGGCGGTCTTCGTGGAGAGAAAAAGTCTCGGGTGAGATTCCCTTTTGCGGCCCGTAGATCGCGGTGCAGCCTCGGGGTCCGAGGAGAGGATTGGTGACATCGCAGGCCACCGTGACCCCGGGGCGGGCAAAGGAGTCGGGCGGGTCGATGCGTGCGACTCGCTCCAGCTCGAGCGGAAGTTGTGTTACTGGCAGGCTGTCAGGATCATAAAAGCGATAGCCCAGGGCGAGAGCCATGCCGGTGCCTCCGTCGTTCGTGGCGCTGCCGCCGATGCCGAGGAGAACCTCCGTGACGCCCCGGGAGATCGCATCGAGGATCAGTTCGCCGGTGCCATGGGTCGAGGCGCGAAGCGGGTCGAGTGGACAGTCTCCGAGGAGGGCGAGACCCGAGGCGGCAGCCATCTCGATCACGGCGGTCTTTCCTCCGTCGATGATCCCGTAGCCGGCCGCGACTTCCTCCCCGAGCGGACCGCGCACCTCCACCGTGATCCACGCTCCGCCCGCCGCACTCGTGAGAGTCCCGGCGATGCCGTCGCCCCCGTCGGCGATGGGGAGGCAGCGGATCTCGTGGCCTCCCTCCGGCGACCCGTCGTGAAGTCCGGCGGCGATTGCAGCGCAGGCTTCGGCGGCGGTGAGCGAGCCTTTGAACTTGTCGCTGGCGACGAGGATCTTCATTGGCGCAGGGTCGTTCAGCGCTTCCGCATCGTGATGATCTCGTCGACCAGATCGGCGAGCTCATCCTGGTTTTCGCTTTCCTGAATGGCGCGTTTTAGCTGGGTGTATCGGCTGTTCCTCGCCTCGCTGTTTCGCGGAGCGGTGCGTTGGGGATCGGGCTCGAAATCGGATTTCAAAATGTGGTTCAGATCGCTCCCGCTCGCCGCGTCTCCCTTCGCGAGAGTCACGCTGCCATCAGCCGCGAACGTCAGGCGCAGGCGACGCGGCGAGGGGAACTGAGCGGCGATGAGCGGACAGTGCGTCGCGACAAAGATGGGCGCCTTTTGGGTGAGGAGAAAGGAGCGGTAGAGATCGATCAGTCCCGTGCGCAACTGCGGCGAAAGTCCCTCTTCGGGCGTGTCGAGAAAGAGACTGCCCGACCGCAGGTCGGACCCGAAGTATTGGCCGTAGACCTGCCCGAGAGGCAGGAGCAGGCCCTGGATCGCCGGGCTGAGAGCGTCGAAGGCGAGACTGCCACCGCCGGGCAGCAGGACTGGTGCGGATGCCTGCGCGAAATCAAAGCGAATGCCGCAGGGCGCCATCAGCGAAGCCCAGACACCCTTCAATGCCGTGAGGAGGTAGGGCGAGCCGGACTCGAACTCACGCTCGACTTCGGCGACGGTCTTGTCTCGGTTTTCGGGCTGTTTCAGGTAGCGATGGAAGTGCGACTCGCGCGCCTCAAGGTGGCGCTCGAGAAAGGCCGCAAAGTCGCCCGTCTCAACGCCGTCGAGGAGAGAGAGCCCGGGGCTGAACCAGGCGCGACGGTTCCCGGGTGCGGGGGAGGGGACAGGCCCCTCGAGGAGGTAGTCGGAGAAACGCGAACGGAACTCCTCGAAGCCGGGCGGCGAGGTCGTGAGCGTCTCCCATTGATCCGATTGCTCGATCTCGGTGCTCAAGACGAGGGTGTCGCCGGCGACCCCGGCGGCGTGGCGGGCGAGGTAGATGTCGTCGCCGTCGGTGCTGTATCTCGCGAGGACGAGGGCATCGGCCAGGTTCTCGCCGGGTGTCGTGACCGGTGCGCCGGCGGGGTCCATACTCTGATACAGTTCCGCGAGTAGCGTCGATTTACCGCTCCCGTTCGGCCCGATGAGGCAGAGATCGGGCAGGATCGTCTTCGTCTCCGGGTCGGTCAGATCGATCCCGGCGTGGGCGAACTGCCGGTAGCGGAAAAGGACGAGGCGCTGGAGATGGTGGAGTTCGGCCATGGCGGGAAAGGGAGTAATTTGGCGGGCGGCATTGGGGACCACTGCCTCACGCCGAGTAGCGCTGCTCGCTGCCGACGTAGACGGCGACGACTTCGAGCCCGGGAGTCAAGAGAGTAAGATCGGCGAGGAGACCCTGTTTGATGCTGCCGCGGTCGTTGAGACGCAGCGAGCGGGCCTGATTCGCCGAGCAGGTCCGCACGACTTCGTTGAGGGGGAGTCCGGTGATTTTGACGACGTTGCGGAGCGACTCATCGAAGGTCACGATGGAGCCCGCGAGATTCCCGGCGGGGATGCGGGCGGCGCCGTCTTTGACGATGATCTCGCCGTCGTGGAGCGGGTAACGACCATCCCCGAGGTGCGACGCGGCGATGGAGTCGGTGATGAGCATGAGCCGCTCGCAACTGCGGTGCTTGAAGGCGAGTCGGATCATGTCGGGGCAGAGGTGGACGGTGTCACAGATCAGCTCGATCATGATGGAGTCGTCGAGCAGGCCCGCGCCGACGAGTCCGACTTCGCGGTGGTGCAGGGCGGACATCTGATTGCAGTAATGGGTGAGATGCCCGAGGCCCGCCTCTTTTGCGACGCAGAACTCGGCGTAGGTAGCGGCACTGTGCGCGGCTGAGGTCACGATGCCGAGACGCTTCATCTCGCGCAGAAAGGGAAGCGCGCCCTCGATCTCGACGGCGAGGGAGATGAGGCCGACGGGACAGATGGAGTGGAGATGGCGGATCTCTTCGGCATCGGGCCGGCGCATGTAGCGGGTGTCCTGGGCTCCGGCCTGGGCGGGATTGAGGTAGGGTCCCTCGATGTGGAGAAAAGGGGTGCGGGCAAAACGCTCTTGTCTGCGGTAAGCGGCGGCGGCCTCGGCCATGGCGATGGTGTGCTCGCGCGAGGCGGTCCAGGTCGTGGGGAGGAAAGTCGTGACGCCCTCGGAGAGTTTGGCCTCGGCCATCGTCTCGACGGCCTCGAGGGTGGCGTAGGAGAGGTCGAAGCCCTTCGCCCCGTGGGTGTGGATGTCGATGAAGCCGGCGGTGACGTAGACCTCGCCGCCGCCGTCAAAGATGACCTTGCTCCCGGCGGGCGGGTGATGGCCCTCGTGGATCTGGCCGATGTGGCCGTCGTCGCCCATTTCGATCGAAACGGGGCGAATGAGATCGTTCGGGGAAATCAGGAGGACGTCAGCAATGGTCGAGGGCATCCTGAAATCTACTGAGCAATCCGGGAAAGGAAACTTTTTTACTGCCCGTTAATGGGACATGGGACACGGGACATGAGTCACGTGGGAAGGTGAAGGGGAATCAGGAATCAGGGAGCAGGAGCAGGTGCTGGAGCTGGAGCTGGAGCTGGAGCTGGAGCTGGAGCTGGAGCTGGAGCTGGAGCTGGAGCTGGAGCTCGAGTAGCGGGTGCGGGTGCGGGTGCGGGTGCGGGTGCGGGTGCGGGTGCGGGTGCGGGTGCGGGTGCTGGAGTCGCGGGTGCTGAAGTTGCGGGTGCTGAAGTTGCGGGTGCTGAAGTTGCAGGTGCCGGAGTCGCAGGTGCCGGAGTCGCAGGTGCTGGAGTTGCGGGTGCCGGAGTTGCGGGTGCTGGAGTCGTTGCGACCGGTGCTGCTGCTGCGGGAGCCGGGGCAGGCGCTTCTGCGACTGGTTCGGGGGCTGGGGCGGGGCGCTCGACTTCGGTGGGAGTGCCGACTTTCAGAAGTTCGAGTTTTTCCTGGGCAAAGTCGAAGAAGGGGTTGCCGGGGTGGAGGGTGAAGGACTCCTGGTAGAGCTGATCGGCGAGTTTGGTATCGCCGCTCTCGAGAGCGAGATCACCGAGGCGGATGCGGGCGAGGGGAGTGAGTTCTCCATCGGCTTGGGCGGCGATGGTCTTCTCGTAGTAGTCCTTTGCGGTGGCGGCGTCGCCGGCGACGTGGGAGAGGTTGGCGAGGGCGAAGAGTCCCTGCGGGTAGCGCGGGTGCGAGGCGAAATCGGCCTCAAAACGCTCGAGAGTGACCTTGGCATCCTGCGATTTGCCCTGATCGATCTGGATCTCTGCTTTGCTGAGGAGAGCGTTGCCGGCGGGGATGGAGCCGGGATACTCGATAAGGATGGCGTCGAGGGCGGCGAGGTCGCCTTTTGTCGCTGCGGTGGTGAAGGCCTCGGCGGCGGCGAGGTGCTTCTGCTTCTTCAACTGGCCTACCACGAGGATGCCGCAGAGGAGGATGGCCCCCAGAGAGATGGCGGCGAGGATCTTCGTGCGGTGACGGTCGATCGCGTCGACGACTCCGCTGGCTTCGCTCACGGCGATGGCATCGATCGCGCCGAGGTTCTGCGGTTCCTGATCGTCGGAGGGCTTCTGAGGGGATTCTGCCATGGTCTTGGATGGGTGGGAAAAAAGGGGCCGCTTTCGCTCAGGCAAAGGCGGCCCGAAGCGTAAGCGATAAATGTGGTTTGTCAGCCTCCAACTGCGGCGCGGGCTTCGTCTGCGAGGGGCGTGGAGAGGTAGCGCTCGCCGGTGGAGCAGGCGATCGTGACGATGAGCTTGCCTTTGTTCTCGGGACGCTTCGCGACCTCGATCGCGGCGCAGACGTTGGCACCGGCGCTGATGCCGCCGAGGATGCCTTCCTCTTTGGCGAGGCGGCGGGCCATCGCGAAGGCGGCGTCGTTGCTCACTTTGACACACTCGACGATCTGGTCTTCGCCGGACTCGTTCTTGAGGCGGAGGTTTTTCGGGACAAAGCCGGCCCCGGTGCCCTGAATCTTGTGGGGCCCGGGGGTGGGCGTTTCGCCGGCGAGGGTCTGGGTGATGACGGGTGAGTCCTCGGGTTCGGCGACGATGACCTGAATGTTGGGATTTTTCTTCTTCAGACCCTCGACGCATCCGGTCGCGGTGCCGCCCGTGCCGACGGCCGAGACGACGATGTCGACTTTACCGCCGGTGTCTTCCCAGATCTCCTCAGCGGTCGTTTTGGCGTGGATCGCGGGGTTGGCGGGATTGTTGAACTGCTGGGGGATGAAGGAGTGCGGGGTGGCGGCGGCGATCTCTTCGGCCTTGGCGATGGCGCCTTTCATTCCCTTGGGGCCTTCGGTGAGAACGACTTGGGCGCCGAGCAGGGCGAGCAGGGTGCGGCGCTCGACGCTCATCGTCTCGGGCATGGTAAGGATGAGTTTGTACCCTTTCGCCGCGCAGACGAAGGCGAGGGCAATCCCGGTGTTGCCGCTCGTGGGCTCGACGATGACGGTCTCGGCAGTGATGTCGCCCGAGGCTTCCCCGGCTTCGATCATGGCCATGCCGATGCGGTCTTTGACGGAACCGAGCGGGTTAAAGAATTCGCATTTCAGCGCGATCGTGGCCTCGAGGCCCTCGGTGACCCGGTTCAGTTTCACGAGCGGGGTGTTCCCGACCGTCTCGACGATGTTGTTGTAGATTTTTCCGTGAGCCATGGCGTTTTTTAGGGGAAGACGTGATTCCGAGCCGCTTTTGCAGTCGCGGGCACTGGTGCTATACCAAAATACGAAGAACCTGCAATGCGATTTTCCACCCCTGATCATGACCGCGCGGCCATGGCGACGGGGAGAGCGCGCAGCAGAGTCGTAAAAGTGCCTCAAAAAAATGAGATTGCCACTTGCGCAATTTGTTTTGTCCTCTAGCGATTATCGGATACGGCAGAAACGTATTCCTGCAGTAATTCCTACCCCTCTCAGACATGTCCGATCGTATCGATGAAGACGAGCTCGAAGCTCTCCTGAAAAAACTCCCCGAGTGGGATCTCGAAGGCACCGAGATCGTTCGCGTAATGGAGTTTGATGAATACATGGAGGGAATCGATTTCGTGAATGCCGTCGCCGAGATCGCCGAAGAGGCCGGTCACCATCCCGACGTGGATATCCGCTGGTGCACGATCACGCTGCGCCTCACGACCCACGATGTCGGCGGTCTCACCGAACTCGATATCGAGGTGGCGAAGAAGATTGACACTCTCGTGGACTGATCGCCCCGATTCGCTCCCCGGGAACCCTCGGGCCTCTTCCCGTATCGGGAATCCGGTCGAAATTGCTTTTCACGGATCGGGGGATTCGCTAACTTCGCGTCATGAATCCCCGTCTTGCCTGGTTATTTCTCTGTCTGTTGGTTCTCACCGGGCTGTCCGCCTGCCGCGAAGGTGGCGCGAGCGTTCCGCGCTACGCCTTCATTACGAACGGGGTCGCCGAGTTCTGGACGATCGCGGAGGCGGGTGCAAAACAGGCCGGGAGTGATCTCGGGGTCGATGTCACGGTGCTGATGCCCGGCTCGCTCTCGGATCAAAAGCAGATGCTGGAAGACGCTGTCACCCGCGGCTACGAAGGGGTCGCGGTCAGTCCGATCGACTCGTCGAATCAGACCGACATGCTCAATCAGGTCGCGGCGGCGACGAAGATGGTCACGCACGATTCCGACGCACCCGAGTCGGACCGCCTCGCCTACATCGGGATGGACAACTACGAGGCGGGCCGCCTCTGTGGTCAGTTGCTGAAAGAGGCGCTGCCGCAGGGCGGGGAGATCATCATCCTGATCGGCCGCATGGAGCAGGACAACTCGCGCAAGCGCCGCCAGGGAGTCATCGACGAGCTCCTCGATCGGCCCGAAGACCCCACGCGATTCGATCCCCCGGCCGAGGTCGTCGAGGGGAACGGATTCAAAGTGCTAGGGACACTGACGGACGGTTTCGACCTCTCGAAGGCAAAGGCCAACGCCGAGGATGCTCTCTCCCGCTATCCGGAGATCGATGCGATGGTAGGCCTCTTTGCCTACAATCCGCCCGCGATCCTGCAGGCGCTGGAACAGGCGGGTAAACTGAATACGGTCAAGGTGGTCGGCTTTGACGAGGACTCGCAGACCCTCGCCGGTATCGCGGCCGGGACGGTTCACGGCACCGTCGTGCAGAATCCCTACGAGTATGGCTATCAGTCGGTGAAAGTGCTGAAGGCGATCGTGGCAGGTGACATGTCGGTGATTCCCGAAGGGGAGTTCATCCACATCCCCGGCCGCCAGATCCGGAAAGACAATGTCGAGGCATTCACGAAAGACCTGAACACGAAGCTCGGGAAAGAATAGATCGCCGGGAGCGGGTCCCGGGATCGTCCGTTCAACCCCAGTGCTCGGCGATTTTCCGCTTCAGGAAGTCGACGCTGCGTGCGAGCTGATCCATCCCGTCGACGCCGTCCTCGATGCTGATCCAGCCGTCGAAGCCCTTGCTCTTCAGTTCGTTGAAGATGGCGTCGTAGTCATTGAGTCCTTTCCCGATCTCGCCGTGGCGGAGGCGTTTCGCGTAGCCGGTTGCTCCGCCTTCTTCGCGACGTAGATCGGCTATCGTGCCTTCGGCGAGGTAGCGATCACTCGCATGCATCGTGACGACGCGATGTGAGACGCGCTTCAACAATTCGATAGGGTCTTCTCCCGCGAGGTAGGTATTGCTCGGGTCGTAGTTGACCCCGAAATTCGGATGATCGATCGACTCGACGAGTTGGCAAAAGACATCCATCTTCTGGGCAAATTCGGGATACTCCCAGAAGTCGTCCTTGTAATGATTTTCGATAATGAGGGTGATGCCGCGCTCTTCGGCATAGGGCAGGCAGGCGTAGATGGACTCGGCCGCGAGTTTCACTCCTTCATCGATGCTCAGTTCGGGACGACGCTGGCCGCTGAGAACGCGACAGTAGGTCCCCCCGAGGGTGTGGGTCATCTCGATCCATCTTTTTTGCTTCGCGATCTCGTTGTCGCGAAAGGCGGCATCGGGATGGGTGAAATCGGGCGAGCAGCACATCATCGGAATGACCCGTCCGGTGTCCTCGACCTCTTTGCGAAAGCGACTCCAGTTCGATTCATCGGCCATCTCGAGGAAACCGGCATACCACTCGAGACCCTGCACGTCGAGAGTCGAGGCAAGTTTGATCCATTCGGAGACGGTCATCGAGCCGTCTTTGCAGAGGGCTTGCATGTAGGCTTTGGGGAAGGCGGCGAGGCGGGGCATGGGAGGAAGGGATTGAGGGATTGAGGGATTGAGGGATTGAGGGATTGAGGGATTGAGGGATTGGAGGGATTGAGGGATTTGAGGGATTTGAGGGATTTGAGGGATTTGAGGGATTTGAGGTGGACGGAACGGAGTGAAGTCAATTGAGGAGTTGAGGGATTGGAGGCGGACGGAACGGAGTGAAGTCAATTGAGGAGTTGAGCAATTCCATGATAAAGTCGGTCCTGTGATGAGTGGCGACAATTTCTACGTGATTTGCGACATGATCACGGAGCCGAATCCTCGAGCGCCTGGTTTTGGGGGCGGGAGTTTTGCGTTATGATTCGAGAGATGAAACTCCTCGTCTCCTTCCTTTCCCTCCTCTCGCTTGCTTCCTTTTCTCTCGTGGCCGCCGACACGGACCTTCCCCGCAGCACGCCGGAGGCCCAAGGCATTTCCTCGGCGGAGGTTCGTTCCTTCCTCGAGGCCGCGGACAAGCAGATCGACACGCTGCACAGTTTCATGCTTGTGCGCCACGGCCACGTCATCGCCGAAGCGTGGTGGGCACCCGAGACGGCGGACAAGCCGCACGTGATGTGGTCGCTGAGCAAGAGCTTCGCGGCCACTGGGGTCGGACTTGCGGCCGCAGAGGGAAAGCTGAGCCTCGATGATCCCGTGCTGAAGTTCTTTCCTGACGGACTCTTCCTCCGCACCGAGGACATCGCCAAATTCGGCCAGCTCTATCTGCAAAAGGGCCAATGGAAGGGCAGGCAACTCCTCTCCGAAAAGTGGGTCGAGGCCGCCACCGCAAAGCAGGTGAGCAATGACAAAGCCCCCAGCGGCCGCACGGCCGACTGGCAGCAGGGCTACGGCTTTCAATTCTGGCGGTGCCAGCACAACGCCTACCGCGGCGACGGTCGCGACGGCCAGATCTGCCTTGTGATGCCTGACCAGGACGCCGTCATCGCCATCACCGCCAGGACGGGACAGATGCAGACCGAGCTCGATCTTGTCTGGGAGATACTTTTGCCTGCCTTCAGCGATCAGGCCCTGCCGGAGAATGAGGAAGAACTGGCGAAGCTCCGGGAGGCCAGCGCGGGTCTCGTGGCGCATCCGGTGGAGAAGGGGGAGTAAGCCTCGGCCAGGCAGATCTCTCCACAAGTGCAGGATAACTTCTAGCCGAAGAGCGCGGCAATCGGTTTGCCTTTGTCCGGATCGGTGTCTTTTCCGCCGATGGAGAAAAATTGTCCGCCGGAACCGGGCGTTTCCATTTGGAGATAGTCGATGCCGAGAGCGTGGGCGATCGTGGCATTGAAATCCCGCGCTTTCACCGGGTTTTCGGAGACCCCTTTGCCCGAGGGATCCGACTTCCCATAAACCGCGCCGCCGATCACGCCGCCGCCGGCGAGGAGATTGGTGTAGCCGAAGGGATTGTGATTGCGCCCGCCATATTGATCGATCTCCGGCGAACGTCCGAACTCGGTCGAGACGACCACGAGGGTCCTTTCCAGTAAGCCGCGATCCGCGAGATCGGTAAGCAGGGTGGCGATCGGTCGATCCATGGCCGAGCATTGCTTGGCGACCTCCGTGTGGTTGTCCGTGTGTGTGTCCCAACCGCCGAGATCGACCTCCACGAAGCGGGAGCCGCGCTCGATGAGGCGGCGGGCGAGCAGGCACCCCTGACCGAAGGGGCTTTGCGGCCCGCCGTAGGCTTCGCGGACCTCAGCAGGTTCCCGGGCGATGTCGAAGCCATCGAGATCCTCACTGGACATGAGGCGGACGGCTTCCGTGTAAAGTTCCGCGTAAGCGGCAACCTGGGCACTGCCCGCATGACGTTGGCGGAACTTGCGGTCGAATGTTGAAACCAGATCGAGGCTTTCCTGAAAGGTCGCCCGATCAAAACCCTCGCGGAGGCCGCTGTTTTGCAGGCCTGCTTTTGCACTGGAAACGGGGAGCGGGCTGAAACTCGCGGGGAAGAAGCCATTGCTCGGGTGGCCACCGAGATCACCGACGCGGATGTAGGGCGGCATCGCGGCAGTGAGGCGGGGGGCGAGCTTGGTGATCCAAGCGCCGAGGGCGGGATGGGCGATGACGCCGCTGCCGATGTCATATCCCGTTCGCACATGGTAACTTCCCGGTTCGTGGTTGCCCTGGGTGTGGGACATGCTGCGGATCTGCGCGATCTTGTCCATCTGCCCGGCGATCAGGGGGAGATGCCCGGTGACATGGGTGCCGGGGACCTTGGTTTTGATGCCTGTGACGGGCCCCTGGATTTCCTTGTTGTCGGGACGGAGGTCGAAGGTGTCGAGGTGGCTCATGCCGCCGCTCATGTAGAGGAAGATCACGTGGTCGGCGGTCGATTTCGCGCCCGGCACTGCGGCAAAAGCCGGGCGTGGGATCACACTGAGTCCGAGGAGGCTCTTGGCGAGGCGATTGACGAACTGGCGGCGGGAATGGTCGGTTTCGGTCATGGCTGAAGCACGTATTCGGTGGTGTTGAGGAGGATCCAGAGGAGCCGAAAGAAGCTCTCCCGGCTGCCGTCGGCAGTGACCCGGCGGGCGAGGACGAGTTCTTCGGCATCGGGAATCCGGGCGAGGGTGGCGAGATAGATGCGCTCGATCGTGGCAGCTGAATCTTCCATGTTACCGAGCACATGGGAAATGGCGGAACCCGGTTGGGCGATTTCGTCGTGGAGGTTGCCGTTCAGCAGCATCAGGGTCTGCGGGATGGTGGCGGCGTCCCATTGGTCCTCGATCACGGCGCGCTTTCCTTGTCCGAAGACTTGGAGAAAATGGCCGTCGGGAGCCGGCGAATTCAACTCGGACGCGCGGACGAGAAAGTCGCCGTCGAATCCTTGGCGTGCCGTCTTGACCTCGGAACGGATGGTGTCTCCCCGCGCCCCGAAGTAGCCGGTGTGGGTTTCCAGTTGGCGATCAAGCTCCCGACCGACGAGGCTCCAATATTCATCCGGCGAGGTGGCGTTGCGCAGGGCGACGGAATAGCTGAAATCAGGTTGAGGGGCGACGGAAGGCGGATCGACTTCCTCCCGGATCAGGGTTAGCAGGCTATCCCAGATCTGCTCGGCGGAAAGTCGTCGCAGGACCGGGCCCGCGAACGCGAAATCGGCGCCGATCGTCTCGGCTGGGATTGTTTCGGACTGATAGGTGCGAGTGTTCATGAGGATGGCCTGGAACCTCTTCAAATCGTAAGCGCAGGCGAGCATCAACTCGGCGAGGTGGTCGGCGAGGTCCGCGTTTTTGGCATCTTCCAGTGTGAGGAGATCGGTCGGCGGACCGAGCACGGGAGCACCCATGATCTTGAGCCAGATGCGGTTGGCGATGACATGGGTGAACTTGAGATTCTGTGGACCGGTGGCCCACTCCGTGAAGACGACCATGGGCTTCTGGCCAACTTTCGCCAGTTCGGGAGCCTCGCCAAAAATCGGCTCGGGAGGCAAGTAGGCATTGTGCTCGATATCGTCGTAGCGGTAGGACTTGGGAACGCGGGAACCCGTTGTTTCCGGCCTCGAGGTGATTTTTTGCTTTAGATCAGCGCCGGCCAGATAACCGAGCAGAACGATCTGTTGTTCGCGGTCGCGCTGGGTGAGTCGTTTGGTGCGCGCTTCATCCTGGCGTTGGTGATAAGTTTCCATGAAGGCTTTGTCGTCCATCGTGAGAAACCGATCCTGGGTGCCGTTGTAGGGATGGCTGGCTGAGTAGAAGCCATACATCTTGAAATAGTCCAACTGGCTGAGAGGCTCGCTCGGATGGTCGTGGCACTGGGCGCAGCCAATGTCCGTGCCGAGGAATACGCTGGTCATCGCCTCATATCCGGCCAGACGGTTCTTGTTGTCGCGCAGATAAAAACCGATGGCGGGATTCTCCCAGACCCGCCCTTCCGAGGTCAGCATCTCGCGGACCCATTTGTCGTAGGGCTTGTTGGAGGCGATCGACTCTCGCAAATACCCGAGCCAAGCCTCCTTTTCGTTGCCGTCCTGCTTCGATTGCACTCGAAGCACCTTGGTCCAATAGTTGAGATGGTGCGAAACGTAGGCGTCGGAATTCGAAAGCGATTCGACCAGAGAGGCGCGTTTTCCGGGCGTGCTCGATTTGAGAAATGTCTCGGCCTCGATGACCGTCGGATTCCGCCCCGCGAGTTCCAGATAGGCCCGCCGCAGGAAGGTCGCCTCGTCGATTTCCGGGTTGCGCTTGAGGCCGCGTTTCTCCAACCCGGTTTCGACGAGGCGGTCGATCTCGGCGGCGGCCGCTGCGATATCGGTGGCGATGTCCTTTCCACCGAGGCCCGAATTCAGCTTCTCGTCAGAATGACGGTGGGCCACAAAACCCCCGATCCCGGCTCCCTCGCTGACCCATTTCTCCAGTAGGGCGATCTCATCCTGCTTCAGCGGTCCGCCGTCGTCGGCGGGAGGCATCAGATCGTCATCACCGGCGGGGAGTTTGAGGAGCTCCAACACCGCCTTCCATTCCGGGTCCGCCGCCACTTCGGCCAGAGCCGCGGCACTGTCGAAACTCACCCCACCCTTCGGTTTTTTGATCCGCGAGCTGTGGCATTCGAAACAGTTTTTCTCCAAGATCGGCAGGATGTGGCTTTCAAACTCGACGGCATCTGCGGCGACGATCAAACCAACCACCGTGAAATTCAACGAGATCAGCGCGCAGAGAAACGTCACGGCGGGACGATGGCCAATCGGAACGGAGAAGACGGATATCGCTCCACCAAAGCCCGGTCGAACAGGGTGATGTCGCCGATCCATCAGGGTCGACTGATTCGGGTGATTTGCTTCTTTTGACATTCGCTTCTGTCGAACCCGAAATCATAGCCGCTTCCAGATGGCGAGCAAGAATCGCTTCTTGGAGAAATCCGATTGCCCCATCCCGCGAACCGATTCGCGATTTATGGAATCCACTACAACGAGAGCCGATGACGCGACTGCGACTCCTGGGAATTTGCCTTTTTCATCCCCTCGGCTCCCTTCCCGCCGAAGGCCCGGGGTCGGAGGGGGTTGATTCGCCGATACGGGGATGCGCTGTCATGCGGAATACCGAGTCATGTCGGTCGATCAGCTCCTCGTGGCCAAGCCATCGAATTTGAAATTCACCGAAGCGGCCGCGATGTGTTTTGGAGGCACCACCGCGCTGCATTTCCTGCGCAAAGCGGACTTGGCGGCGGGCGAAAAGATTCTGATCCTCGGAGCCTCAGGAGCCGTCGGCAGTGCCATGGTCCAGTTGGCGAGGCACTTTGGGGCCGAAGTCACCGGTCTCGCCAGCACGCGAAACCTGGATTTGGTGAAATCGCTGGGAGCCCGGGCCGTGATTGACTATACCCAACAGGATTTCACGACTCTGCCGGGCGGCTATGATGTGATCGCCGACACAGCGGCGGTCAGTTCGTTTTCCCGTTGCCTTCCCCTTTTAACTGAACACGGGCGCTATCTGGCAGTGGCGGCGGATTTGCGGGGAACGTTGGCACGACCGGTGGGCACCAGGAAATCCATTGGCGGTCCGGCTTCCGTGACCCTGGAAGCAGTCAGGGAACTGGCCTCATTGGCCGAGGCCGGGACCTTCAAAGCGGTGATCGATCAGGTCTTCCCTTTCGCGAAAATGAAGGAAGCCCATGCCCTCGCTGAAACCGGCCACAAGCGCGGCAGTGTGGTCGTCACTCTCAACGATACCCCGTCCTAAACTGTCCCCGAGAATTTCCAAACCCTGATCGCACCGGGCGAAAAGACTTTGCTTGAAGTGGCCCGAACCTGTCCTTGTGAATTTTACGGACGGGAAGCCCAATTCGTGACAATTTGACGCCCTAGCAGTCTGTCGGACTTAGAGCGTCTGAGCGAGGGAATTGGGGTTAGAGTCAGAATTTTCATGAGTTTGAGGAGTTTGTGTGAACACAAATGACGAAAACGAGGGGAAATTCGGGCCGAATCCCCGATTTCCGCAGC
>JBDNIL010000250.1:0-7228 GCA_041688355.1 Verrucomicrobiales bacterium
AAGGTGGCGAAATTGAACGAAGCGACTTCCTTTCATCGGAAACACGACCGCCAGGTCAGCACGGATCGCCTCCGCGGGATACGGATTTATCAGCGTCTCCTGCAAACCTACGAGCCCAATCCCTGGGTCCGCGGGCTTCTCTGCGCCACGCGGATTCCGTCCGAACTTCTCAAACTGCTGCTGCGCGGATGACCCCGGACCCGACAGGGTTGAGTCGATGACCTTACTCTCTTGAATGACGCATCCGGTTCCGGTTCCGGATCAGGCGGTGATCACGAAAGCCCGGATTGCATCGAGGAGGCGTCGGATATCGTCCGGGTTGATTCTTCCGATCGTGCCGATCCGGAAGGAGGGCGTCTCGCTGAGCTTGCCGGGATAGATGATCAAATCGTGTGCCGCGAGGTGTTCGTAGAGAGCCGTAAAATCAAAGGTTTCCTCACTCGGTTCGAGGAAGGTCGTGATGACCGGACTGCTCTGCTCGGGAGAGAGCAGACTTTCGAATCCCAATTCCTTCATTCCCCGCACGAGAGCGTCGTGATTATCCCGGTATCGCTGATAGCGAGCGTCGACGCCGCCTTCTTCGTGCAGTTCCACAAGGGCCTGGCGGAATGCAAGGATGGCATGGGTGGGCGGAGTGAAGCGAAACTGCCCATCTTTCTCGAGGGCATCCCATTGAGCTACCAGATCAAGACTGACGCTGCGGGCGTTTCCCCGGGCACCCTCGAGCAAGTCCCGACGGGTGAGAACGAACGCGAATCCCGGCACACTTTCGAGGCACTTGTTGGCGGACGATATCAGGACGTCGATCCCGGTGTGGGCGAGGTTGATTGGAATACCACCAAAGGAACTCATCGCATCCACGAGCAATATTTTTTGGCGACGCGAAACGATCCCGGCGATGATCTCGACGGGATTGAGAATTCCCGTGGTCGTTTCACAGTGGACCACTGCCACGTGAGTGACGGACTGTTCCTCGTCGAGCGCTGCTTCGATGACGTCGGGAGCGGGTATCTGCGTTTCCTCGAAATCAAGCGAAGTGACCGCAATTCCGAGGCGTTCCGCGATTTGGACCATGCGGCGTCCGTAGGCACCGTTCACGATGACGAGGAGTTTTCCGTTTCGCGGAATGAGGGAACCGATCGCGGATTCGACCGCGAAGGTTCCACTCCCCTGCATGGGCACGGCCTCGTAACCGGCGCTCTTACTGACGCCGGCGATTTGCAGCAGGTCGTCGCGGATGTGGCGCACGAGGTCGATGAAACGCGGCTCGCGCGATCCACAATCGATGAGCATTTCGCGCTTCACCTGCGAACTCGTCGTGAGAGGACCGGGGGTGAAAAGGAGATGGCGCTGATGATCCGAATCTTTCTCCATCACTGTCGGTGGATGAATTTCATGAGGCGCTCTTTGACCTCGTGGGGCTTCACGGTGGGTCTTCCGAGATTCTCGGGTGACCCCGGGCGGATCTTCATGTGGATCAGGGCCGGTCCGGGCTCCGTCGACAACTTTTTGATGACGGTTCTGAGATCTTCGAGCCGCTCAAGCGAGAAGGCGTGCCGATAGTTCGACGCCGCAGCGATCGCGGCAAAATCCGTGTTGGAGGAAGCGGTCGCCTGTCCGCCCGTCGAATCGTGTTGCTCGTTGTCGAGGATGATGTGAATCAATCCCTCCGGCTGGTAGCGCCCGATCGTGGCGAACACGCCCATTTTCATGAGGGCGGCGCCGTCGCCATCGAGCACCACGACGCGCTGATCGGGCTTGGCGTGATTGATCCCCAAACCGATCGCGGAGGCCGTTCCCATGCCGCCGACGACGTAGAAGTGATTGGCGCTGTCGGAAACGGAGAAGAGCTCGCGACCGGTTTTGCCGGTGGTGGCGACGATCACTTCCTCTCCGGTGAGCGCTTCGAGAATGGCTTCAATGGCTTCGGTGCGGGTGACCTTGCCGCCTGAAGGGAAATATTCAGGCCGTGCCCCGATGACCCCCGTTTTTTCGTGGTTTGTCAGGGCGTGCGGAGCGACCGCCCCGTTTCTCATGACAAAGGCGAAAGGGCGCTGCCGTTCCCTGATCGAAGTCTCGGCCTCCGCGATGGCCGCCTCGATCTCCGATTCCTCCTCGGGGAAGGCCCGCCAGGGAATGTCCATCGTTTCGAGGAGACGATGGGTGATCGTGCCCATCTGTTCGTGTTGCGGCTCGTCCGGCGCCCCGGGTTCACCCCGCCAGGTCACGATGAGGATGCCGGGAACCCGGAAAGGGTAATTCAGTGAGGTCAGGGGATTGACCATGTTCCCCAGTCCGGAATTCTGACACATGGTCACCGTCTTACGACCGGCCAAATGGGCGCCGAGACTGATCCCGACGGCCTCGCCCTCACTCGCGGCGGTGACGTAGTCGAGGTCGTCAGTATTGATGACGTAGTTGATGAACGGCTTGAGAAACGAGCACGGCACCCCGGAATAGTGGGTGTAGTCGGCTTCGCGCAAGCGGTCTACGAATGCACGGGCCTCTATCATCGCTGGGGCCTGGCGAGGAGCGCGGAGGCCTTTCCATTCGCCGGCGTCACGAACTTCAGGGTTTTGCGATCGCCATTGGTCGGCAGTGAGGTCGGAGTGGAGTGGGTCGGCAGATAACGTGACTCAGCTTCGGCGAGTTCATCGGTATTCTGCAGCCGAAACACTTCCGAGAGGGGCGCGACGGACCCGTTGAGATTGGCGACGCTCTGCTCTTCGAAGATCTGTCGACACACGTTTTGCATGGCGGGAATAGTGCTCCGCAAGGCGTGGTTCGCCCAGATGACCATGCTGATGCCCATGTCCCGGAAGTCCTGAGTCGGGGTTTCGATGTAGGTCGTCGGAACGATGATGAGGGGGCAACGGTGGGTCCAATGCTCCGCGAACGAGGCGATCTCCACGGCGGTGTTCTGCTTGCTGTGGATCAGGAGGGCATCGGCTCCGGCATCGGCGTAGGCATCGGCACGCTCCAGCATTTCCTCGAGCGGGTGATTGGAAATGAAACCTTCCAACCTCGCCACCACCGAAAAGTCGGGATCGAGCTGGCTGTCTTTGGCTGCCTTGATTTTGCCGGCGAACTCATCTTTGTCCGCGAGTCGCTGAGTGGAGCCATTGAGGAACGAATTGGTTTTCGGGAAAATCTTGTCTTCGATGCAGACTGCGGCCACTCCCCGTTGTTCGAGTTTCCTGACCAATCGTCTCGCATTGTTGAAGTTGCCGTAGCCGGTGTCGCCATCGAGGAGAATCGGGATCGATGTCGCATCGGCCATGTATTCCACGATTTCCAGCACCTGGGTCCAGCTGGCTTCGTTGCTGTCGCGAACCCCGAGTGCCGCCGAGATGGAAAGGCCGCTCGCCCAGATCGACTTGAAGCCGGTCTCTTCGGCAATTTTTGCGCTTAAGCCACTGTGAGCCTCCATCGCAAACTGCAATTCCCCGGAGTTGAGGAGATTTCTGAATAGGGTGGTCTTGCGACTTGGAACTGCCCGACTCATGTGGCCGTTCCCGTTACTGTTCCCGTTATCCCCAGCGCTGCGATCCTGATCTGTTTCGTGTCTCATAAATGCGATTCGTAGTGTGGATATGAATTTTAGGCAAAAACGGGACGGAGGCAAGCTGATTTTTTGTTATAATTATAAAAAATTGAAAAAATTACTTTTATGCTGACTCATATGTGATATTTATCTCATGCCTGAAATTTTAACTTATTCAATCTCATGACCGCCATCACGTTTCCCGCTTCAACCAACG
The DNA here is from genome assembly GCA_041688355.1 of Verrucomicrobiales bacterium. Taxonomy (GTDB): domain Bacteria; phylum Verrucomicrobiota; class Verrucomicrobiia; order Verrucomicrobiales; family DEV007; genus Arctic95D-9. The sequence goes on from JBDNIL010000250.1 coordinate 3,762, forward strand.
AATTTGCCGCCGAACTGGTCATAAATCTCCTGCGCTTTCTGCCGATCGGAAGGGTGTTCAGGGAGAAACTCCTGTTTTACGGAAAGATGGGTTTTTGGCCCGACTTCGAAAATCCGAAGACTTTCAGCGAGAAGGTCAATTGGAGGAAGCTGTATTCCTCGAACGCGAGTTATGTCAAATTCAGTGACAAGCTGGCGGTGAGAGATCATGTCCGGCAAAAGATCGGCGAAAGATTTCTCATTCCGGTTCTGTATTCGGGTGAGTCGATCACAGCGGAGCAGTTGCATCGCCTCGGCGACAACATCGTCGTGAAGGCGAACCATGACTCCGGCTCGACGAGGATCATCCGGGAGAATACTTTGGAGAAGGCGGCCGAAGTCTCCGCCCACATCGAGCGGGCCTTGAAGATCGATTTTGGAAGGATCACCAACCAGTGGTGGTATTCGAAGATCCCGCGACGGGTCTACGTGGAGAGAATGCTGCCGGGCGATGATTCCGGAGTTCCCTGCGACTACAAATTTTTTGTCTTCAAGCAGCCTTCCCCCGAGCCCCCGCGTGTCTTGATCGAGGTCGACTACGCGCGCGGGACTCCGGAGCATCACCGGACTTTCTACGATGGGGAACGCAACATCGTTCAACACCTTGGCCAGGGGATTCGGGTCGGTGGTGACACGCCGAATCTCCTCACTCCCTTTCCGGACATCGACAACTACGCCGAAATGCTCGGAGCGGTCCTGACGCTTGCTGAGGACTTCGACCATGTGCGCATCGATATGTATGAGGCCGGGGGGAGCATCTATTTCGGCGAAATGACCTTCTCCGATGGTGGCGGGCGCAGTCGCTGCCATCCTCATGAATTCGATTATGTGCTGGGGGATCTCTGGGCACTGAACCGCGAACCCGGAGGTCCGGAACGACCTGACGGGGTGGAGTCCCAGTCTCCGAAGTCGATGCGTGAGCAATGGGTCAGAGAGGTGAATAAAAAGGTCCGGACGTTCTCGAAGGCCACGGCGCAGGGGATCGCGGCCGGGTTCGAGCGGGCTCTCCGGTTTTTTGCCCTTCCTTATGCGCTGACCTGGCTGGTGGATTGGAATGAGTGCAAACGGAATGTCTTCCTCGTCATCGGGGATCACCTTTACATCTTCTTTGTGTTGAAATATTTCCCCGACAACTACGCCTCGTGTCGACTCTGGGAAGTGGACCGGAAGGAGTGGAAATACTACTTCGGGTCGGGATATGATCCCCGTTCCATCCGACGTCGGGAGCGTCAGGTGATGAAGCCGCAATACACGGTCGTGTTCGAAGACAAGGAGGTCTGTTACCACTTGTGCGAGTCCTTCGGCCTGCCTTTGCCCACTCAATATTGCGCCATCGGACCGGATGACGATTTTCCTCGAACGATTCGCGCCATTTTTGAGAACGAGGGCGCGAAAAGGTTGGTGGTGAAACTCGTGGACGGGGCCGGCGGCAAAGGAACCTGTATCGTGCAGCGCGAAGCATCCGAACTGGTCGTGCGACAGATCAGCGATCCGGCGAGGCCGATCCCGTTGAACCAATACTCCACTCCCTCGCGGGCCGTCGTGCAGGAATGGGTCGTCCAGCATCCCGACGTTTCGCGACTTTCCGGGCGCGCGCTCAACACCGCCCGGATGGTCACCCTCTTGACCCCGGAGAAAGAAGTGATCTTCCTGGGCGCCTACATTCGCATCGGGATCGGCTCGAATTTCCTCGATAGCGGCAGCCATGGCGGAGTCGGAGCGAAGGTGGACAAAGAAACCGGCAGGCTCGGAGAGCGGACCTCGGACGGGCGAGGGCGGTTCATTCCTTTCAAGCCTGATGCTCACGAAAAAGTTTCAGATGTGGTCCTTCCCTTTTGGGACGAAGCGGTCGCCTTGGCGGTCCGCGCCCAGAAATGCTTCGGCCCGTTCAATCGCTTCATCGGCCTGGATATCGGCTTCTCGGAAACCGGTCCAGTTCTCATCGAAGTGAACGACATTTTTGACTGCGGAAGATTCGAGAGCGTGACCGGACCGATCCTGAAAGATGAGGCGGTGCTGAAGGCTTGTCGGGAATACGGCCTCCTCACCCACCGTCTTTTGTAGCCATTGCACCCACCGGAATGCACGATCACAAAATTCGACACCATCGCAATCGCTCGATTCGGCATGCGATCTCCACCTCTCTGGCTTCGAAGGGGAGCTCCGCCGTCCTGCAGTTCGTCTCGCTGCCGCTTGCCGCGCGAGTCCTGGGCCGTGAGGAGTTCGGAGTCTACGCGACCATCTCCATGTCGGTCTTCATGGTGGCGATGCTCCAGATTGGTGTCGGTCCCGCCCTCGCCCGGGGAATCTCCGAGGCTTCGGCCAAAGACGACAAAGCGTGCCAGGGACGGCTTTACATCAACGGAGCAGTTCTTGTGGTGGTCTTGGCGCTTTTAGGCTTCCTGATGGCCGGGACGCTGATTTCCACCGTTTCCATTGCGACACTTTTCGGAAAGGAATACGAACCGTTCGCAGAGATGATGCGGCCCGCCCTTTGGGTCGGTCTCTCATTGGTGCTCGGTGACATCATTGTTTCCATGACCGACCGGGTTCGGGAAGGGTATATGGAGGCCGGCATCGTGAATGCCTGGGCCGCCGCCGGGAATCTGGTGGGAGCGATCATAGTCTTCGTGGGGATTCAGTTCCACCCCAGCATCTCGTTTCTCCTGATCGGTGTCTTCGCGCCGAATATCGTGGCACGGCTCATCAGCACCGCGACGCTCCTGAAAAAGCGCCCCTGGCTCATCAACAGTGGAGCGCGTCCGACCCGTGCGACGATGCAGGAATTGATCCGCGACGGTATCTCCTTCTCCGCGACCTCGATCGTTGTGTATATCGTGGAGTTTGCGCTTTGTGCCCTGATCGTGGGTCGAATCGCGGGTCCCGACAGCGTGGCCATGTTCCAAATCTTCATGGTGTTGACCACTGCCTTCACCGGCATGCTGGTGATGGTCGGAAGACCGTTCTGGGCGGCGATCGTCGATGCCCGAACGCGGGGGGATCACCGATGGATGGAGGGTGCGACGAGACGCTACTATCTCTATCTCGCGGTGCTGGTAGCCGGGGCCACCATCGGATTGATCGGGCTGGGTCCGTGGATCATCCCGAAACTCTACGGGGAAGAGTTCGTCGCGAGTCGTTGGCTTTTCGTCTGCCATGCGATCTTCCTGGCAGCGGTCGGATGGCGCGAAGTGAACCGTTACCTTGTGATCGGTCACGGGCTTATAGAGAAAGCGGTTGTGCCCATTCTTTCGGGATTGTTTCTCGGTCTCCTCCTCGGCGTTTGGGGGCTTTGGTTGTGGGGACTCCCCGCTCTCTTCCTCGGCTTGGCGATTGGGACCATTTTGATTCCCGCTTGGAAACTTCCTCTGCTGATCAGGGCTGATTTTGAACGTAATGAGAAGCCGGAAACGGATCTAAAAGTTGCGA